>CALUTK010000001.1 GCA_944323675.1 Candidatus Gastranaerophilales bacterium
TGTTAAGTGAAGAGTGAATGGTTCAATAAAAATAATTGAAACCTGAACGGATGAACGGTTTTCTTCTCCCCTCTCCCCTTGAGGGAGAGGGTGGCACGTAGTGCCGGGTGAGGGGTGTTTGTGATGGGTGTTGTGAAACCTGCGCGTCATTCCGGAAGCGTAGAAAAACAAATTGAGACAGAAGTTGAAATTTAGTTTTTACGCTATGCGGAATCGCAAAATCGTGGAATGCGACGCTACTGCGATTCCGGGTCGGAGCCCGGAATGACGTCAGGGAGGAAGTTCTTATGAGTAAGCTTTTTCCCCTCTCCCTTTGGGAGAGGGTGTCCGAAGGACAGGAGAGGGTGGAAAGTAGTGAAGGAGTGAAGTGGCAGCTTCTTTTTTTGTTGAACAACTCACCTTTCCTTCTTATTAACCCCTCACCCGAATTTCTAAGCTCACCAAAGTTCGCTAAGAAATTCAACCCTCAGCACAAGGTATACAGTGTCACACGCTTCGCACAGCTCAGCGCTTCCCTTTGTATTCCGCAAGGGGCGAGGGTAAATTAGCACAAGCAAACAAAGTCGCAAGACTCGTTCTTCGCTAGCTCCCTTTGTATCCCGTAAGGCGCGAGGGTTGAACCCAAAATTCCACTTTTTACAAAACTGTAATTCATATCAACTCTCCCTCAAGGGGTTAGGGTGAGGCTTATAGCGTCATTTCAGTGCCACGCTACACTATTCCAGCGTAATCTGAAGTTTTTGTGTGGTTAGTTTTCCATAAGGACTTCTTTTAATGCCTTAAGTGCTGCGATTGTGTTTGGGAATCCCACATATGGCAGGCACTGGATTATTGCAGCCGTAATCGTTTCTTTAGAATTACCTGCTTTCAGATTGCCCTTTATATGACTTTTTAATGTTCCGGTGTTGCCGGTTGTTACAAGTAGGCTTATCACAAGAAGTTCTCTGGTTTTTAAGTCAAGACCTTTTCTTGTATAAAAATCTCCGAAGCAGACTTCTGTTAAAAATCTTGCTACATCCGCTCCCATATCCTGTGGAAGCCCTTCTAATGTTTTTTTTATTTCATCTCCGTAAAGAGGGGTTTGAATTGCCGCGCCTTTTTCAAATCTGTCTTTTTCTTTTACTGTTGCTGTGGAGTCAATCGGAGTTTTTATATTTCTTTCCTTAAACACCTGATTTAAAACTTCAAGAGCGTTGAGAGTTTTTGGAAATCCGATGAAAGGTGCACACTGATAAATTGTTTCTCTGAGTTCAACGGGCGTAACTCCGACATTCAAAGCTGCATTGATGTGTGCTTTTAATTGCGGCAGAGTCTGTTGTACCGCAAGAGTTGTTACAGTAATCATTTCTCTTGTTTTGTAGTCAAGTTCGCCGACAGTGAATACTTCACCAAAAATGTATTTCTGCAAAATAGCCATCATTTCAGGATCATTCCCTGTATTTGATAAGGCTTCTCCGCCAAAAAGTGTATGATAATTTTTTTTACAGATTTCAGTTCTGTTTGCGAGTGCTTCTGTTCCGGCTAATGCAGCGGCTGAAGTTGCCTGTGCCATAAGTGCTGTTGCTGCTATTGCTGCTATTTTCTTTTTCATTTTTTCTCTCCTTATTTGTTAATATAAATTTTACACCTTGATAGCTGCTCTCAGTCAAGTGATAATATTCGAGATTTATGTGGTATAATTATATTCATAATTTTAAATTAAAATGTTTTCTAGGGTTCCGCGGCCTCTGCCGGCTGGTCCGAGAGAAAACTCACTAAAGGTGTACACGGAGGGAAAAAAGCCCGGGAGATAATCAATAATTATCTTTCGGCTTTTTTGTAATTGAAAAAGAAAGGATAAAATTTTATGGAATGGATAATTTTGCTAATTGCAGGATTTTTTGAAATAAGCTGGGCTATCGGGTTAAAATATTCGCACGGATTTTCACAGCTTGTACCTTCTATTTTGACTGTAATTTGTATGATAGCGAGTTTTTATTTTCTGGCGCTTGCGCTCAAGAGTCTTCCGCTCGGGACTGCCTATGCAGTGTGGACGGGAATCGGCACCCTCGGAACTGTTGTCCTCGGGATTATTCTTTTTAAGGAACCGGCAACTGCGATGAGACTTTTTTGTATTGCTTTAATTATAAGCGGTATTACCGGTTTAAAGCTTATTACACACTAAAACGGTATAACCAGTTATTTATGCTTATGCCCTTCTTCTTTATCTATGTATTCACAGTGGAGTGCGGATTCGAGTTTTTCGAATATTTCCTGATAGTGGTATTGAAGCGCGTGGCGGGCTTTGTGGTGAAGGTCATCTAAATGATAGTGCATTGCGATTTCAAGGTTTGCAAGTGACATATTGTAGTCGTAGAGGGTGTTTACATATAATATTTTTGCTTCGTTGTAATTTGTTCTTGCCTGCTGGAGTGTCAGGTAATCAATTTGCAGTTTATCGTAGCGTTCATCAGCGAGTTTGTAATTTTCAAGAGCTTCTTCCACTTTTGCCTGAACGTTCACAACCTGTTGTTCGCCCTTATTTACATTGAGAAAACATTTTTTAACTTCAAAATATAAATCCTGCTTAAATAAATCAATATCGTTGCTTGCAAGATTTACTTCCGCTTTTGCCCTGTCGATTTCGTGTTTTAGCTGTTTAAAATTTATAGCGGTTCTCATATTGACTGCCATATTAAGATTGTTGTTGGAAAGGGTTCTGGTATTATTGAAGCCGTAGCCGATGTCTCCGGTAATATCGGGATAATATTCCCGTTTGATATAAAGAAGCGATTGCTTCATCGCATCAAGGGTTGCATCAAGCACCCATAAATCCGGACTGTTTTTATATGCAAGGTCAAAGGCTTTATCCATTGAAAAAGGAAGTTCAAGAAGTTCCGAGGTGACGATTTCTGATACGGTATTTTTTTCGATTCTTGTTCTGTAGGCAATATTTTTAATGTTTTTATCCTGCAGGGTTTCGGGTAGTTTATTTTCTTTTGTGTATTTAGATTTGTCGTAAAGTTCCTGCGGGGTGTATATATCGTAGAAGTTAAATGTTTTAATTTTCTTGATTTTAAAATCCGGTGCGAATGCAATATATAGAGAATTTGCAAGATCTGCCATCGCAACATCATAGGCTGTCTGGGCATCTGTCAGCCGCATTTTAGCTTCAGTCAGGCAGACTTCCGCATTCACGAAATCTATTTTAGGTTTTTTGCCGGATTCGTAGAATTTTTTTGCGCGCCAGTAGTTTTTTATGCAGATAAGAGTATTATTGTATTCAATATCTCTGATTCCCTGAGCTTTGAGGGCGTTGTAATATTTTGTTTTAACGTCATAAATAGTGTTGCAGATGCTGTCCATAAACTGATATTCAGCAGCAAGCTGATAGAATTTTTCCATCTTAATGAGTGCGCTTGTTTTGCCGAAATTCCAGATTAACTGGCTCAAGTAAACATCAACGGACGGGAGGTTTCTGTTAGAAGAACCGTCATAGTTTTTATTAGAGTTATAGTCCTGATAAATTCCGGCTCCTGCTCCGAGTGTCGGGAAGTAATTTGCCTTTGCAATTCCAACATTGCTTTTTGCAACTTCAAGGTTGTATTCGTATTTTTTGATATTCGGGCTGTGGTTGATTGCAATTCCGACGCAATCCTCCAGAGTAAGCATCTGGTCTTTTTTGACAGGGGGGTCTTCTATTGCAAAGACAACGGAGCTATTCCAGCAAAATAGTATTGAAATTAATAATAACGCCTTAAATTTTTGCATTTTTCTGCTTAACTCTTATCCCGTTTTTATTGTAGAACATTATGTATAATTTAACAATAGCGCAAAAAAATTTTTTGTTTGTTTTTTATCCAGTATGCTAAAAATATCAAAGTATTTAACTGAACCGGTAAAATGTTTTATTCCTAAATGCAGGGCGATTTGTTGTGCGAATGCCCCATTGCCGGAGGATTTTCTGCCGAAGCATCAGGATAAAATTCAGAGGCGGATATATGGAGCCTTTAATATGGGGCAGAATGATGTACATGATACTTATAATTCTGTGATATACAGTACGCGGCCCATAACTTTTATAGGGGTTGATCAGAACGGGCATAAACTCTACGGGATTACAAAAGAGACTATGGAAGAGTTGAATTTGCAAAGTATGGAAGATGTGAAAAATTTGATAGCTTCCTGGGATGCTAAAAAGATATATAATTATTGTCCGTTTATTACGGATTACGCCCGCTGCAGTGTATATAAGGAACGTCCGCCGATTTGCAGGGAGTTCGGGACAATGCCCGGAAAACTGAATAAATGTCCGGATAAAGCCTCAAGACTTGAGATAATAAAATTTATTACAAAATCTCTGCTTGATGTAAAAGGCACTTTTAATGGAATTAAAGAAATGCTGAAAAGTAAATTTTTTAAATAACCGGCTGCGTGTACTTTATTTGTATGAAAATAAGTTATTTGGAATATTTACAACTTGACATGGTAATTTTAGTACGATATGACGATTAATGTTTGAAAATATAATCAAACTTCTTATTTAAATGTTGCAAATCAAGTATACAAAGAGAGCGGAGCATGAATTCAGGCTATGGGAAAAATATTGCGAGATATAAAAGTGCCAGAATTCAATGCTGTGGCGCATTTCGGGGGGGGGGGGCAGCTTAAAGCCCTTTGCACGGCGCTTCTTCTGGGTAGTATAACTTTCGGAGGAGGGTATGCCGCACAGGCCATTGATATTACAGATTAGATTGGATTAACTGATGTCGCAAATTATATTACCGGAAATCAATTAAATATAAAAAATCCTATAGCTCTCGACGGCACTGCTGCTTTTCCTGTAATTGACAGTGCAAATGTTGAAATATACGGAAATGATAATGCAATCACAGGTGCAATATATCAGTATAGTAATGACGGAAGAGAGCCGCTTGAGTACGGACATTATGTTATAGGTAGTGATTCTGATGTTCTTTTTGACGGAATGAATTTCGCGACTGAAACAACGATAGCTGCAAGCGCCGGGGTCGGCGGCGAAGCTGCAAGACCGGATTTGCAGTGATTCTTTTGTAGGCGGTTCTGTCAATATTGATTCCGTATTATCAATGCAGATTAACGAAAATATTCAAAATCAGATTATCAAAAATATATCCGGCAGCGGCGATTTGGTTAAAACCGGTGAAGGAACTCTTACTATTGCCGGAACAAACACATTTGACGGTGATTTTCTTATTCAAGAAGGTTCTGTAGCTTTCACTAACAACGGAACTGATTTTTATATCGCAGGTATTACGAATATTTCTTACGGGGCATCTTTACTCTATTCTACAGACAGCCCTTCTGAGACAATTTCAAAAATACTGGGCAGCGGGAATTTCGTAAAAAGCGGTACCGGAAATCTCACTTTTAATTATGTAAACGGAGATGATAAATTTAGCGGTAATGCAGTAGCAGAAGCCGGAACTTTAACTGTTAATGCGGCATCTGGTGCTTCTGATAAATTTGATTTTAATATGCTTGCGGCCGGCGGGAATATTGTCTACAATGCTATATCCGGTCAGTTATATACAATTTCCGGAAATTCCAAAATAGGATTTGATAAATATTCGGGTTCCGTGACATTTAATAACGGAACGTATAATCTGGAAAGTGCTCTTTCCGGCATGGAGTCCGATAATCAGAAAGTTATTTTTGACGGCGGAAGTACAATTAAATTAACAAATACTGATTACACTAGAGGCGCATATATATTAAAAGATGCATTGATTGACCTTTCTGACGGTGCTTATAATAATTATACTTTCAATAATCTTTCGACAGAAGAAGGTGTACAATTGAAAGTCGATTTGTCCTTTAATACCATAAACGGACATAATTCTGATATACTTATTTCAGAAAACGGTACCGGATTGGTCACTCTTACCCAACTGAATTTGAAGGATATTTTTGATGACGGCGTAACGGTACCTCCGGATTCTGTTACATTTGATATTTTAGGCGGCGGGCTTAAACTTAATGAGAACACTTCCCTGCAAGATTTTGCAACGGATGTTTACCATTATGATGTCAGTATAAGTGATGATAAACAATCAATTATTTTAACAGCAGACGGCGCGGCTCATGAAAACTCGCTTCAGGCACAAAACATCAAAGAACATGATTCAAGAAATTTCCAATTCTTAAAAGATGAAACCTATACTATAGGGGATCATCTCGGGAATACCGCAGCTGGAATCTTTACCGTTAACGGTATAAAAAATGCTGACGGTACAATAACAACGCATATCCATGGCGGTGAACAATATTCAATGTTTAATGTTGTAAATAATACGCAGTTATCTCTTAACGATATGGAAATTTCGCACGCCTCAAAAGACGGCAACGGTTCTGTCCTGAATCATACACATAGTGAAGGCGTTTCAACAATTACGAATGCGGATATCCATGATAATAAATCAACAGGCTTGGGCGGAGCTGTTTATGCTGCAGGAGGACAGGTAGTTTTAGAGGATGTTGTTTTTGCTGATAATACTCACGGAACAGGCGTAAACGCTTCTGCTAATGATATTTATATTGATAAAAGCGGTACAATAACATATAACGCTGCAACAACCGGTAAAAACTCAATTTCAAGCGGTATTGCAGGCGATGGGAATTTAGTAAAGACCGGTTCTTCAGAATTAAATCTTTCCGGCAACAACAAGAACTTCTATGGTAATTTATACGTTACAGACGGTACATTGAACTTTACCCAGAATTCAGCAGATGATACATATATTGCAGGTGTTACAGTTCTGCAGGAAAAGGGTAATGCTGTTATTGATGCGGCAAAATCGGACGTTACGCCGGGCGCATTTGTCGGCGGAGAAAATAATGAAATAACTAAAACAGGCAGTTATGATATGATTTTGTCCGGCGATAATTCCGGCTTTAAAGGTACTGCGAATATAGAAGAAGGAGATGTTGTCTATAACACCGATACATCAACCTTCTTTGGCGGTTCAACTATTTTGGGTGCTGAAGATACCGTGATTCTTGTAAAGGGTTCAAAAGACGCTCTTGTTTCAAATATTTCCGGTTCAGGTGCTATAACAAAAGAAAATTCCGGTACTCTTTATCTGTCAGGTGATAATTCAAACTTTAACGGTACCCTTGATGTGACCAAAGGAACCTTTGCTCTTGCTGCAGGTACTCAGTTAGGAACTATTTCAAGCGGAAATTTTGCGGCAGGGACATCTATTAATCTTCAAAACACAAGTGCAGTCCAGGGTTCAGACGGGAAATGGACAACTTCCCCGAATCCTGCAAGTATTGAATCTGTGAACTTTGATACACTGGAAATTAACGGTGATGTCGGACTGTCTTTGGATGTTGATTTGGCTAACTCGCAATCCGATAAAATTACGGCTAATACTGTCAAATCTGAAAATGACGGACGCCTTGTTATCGGCGGGAACAGCCTTAATATAGTTTCTGATTCTCTTGTTCAGGATACAAAAACACAAATTGTATCAGGAAATATTGCACAGTATGTCTACCTTGATGATGCTGCAAGGACTGCCATGGGTCCTATACAGAAATATATGGTAGATTTTACAAATGACGGTTATTTGAGCTTTACTGCACAGGGCGGTAATACTCCTTCTTACGGCGATGTAAACCCTGCAGTTATGGCTTCTCCTGTTGCTGCTCAATTAGGCGGATATCTGGTTCAATTAAATTCATATGATCAGGCATTTCATAATATGGATATGTATATGCTGATGACGAAAGAACAGCGTCAGGCTATGAAGTTAAGAAATAAATATGCGTCTGCAAATTCTGATGTTGTATTTGACCCGACAGTAACGAGATATGAAGAAAAATCCGGCTGGTTTAGACCTTACGCGACTTTTGAAAGTGTCCGCCTCGATAACGGGCCTAAAGTTTCAAATGTAGCATATGGTTCATTCTTTGGTGCGGAATCAGAATTATATGACCTCGGACACGGCTGGGATGGCATGTGGGGCGTATATGCCGGCTATAACGGTTCTCATCAGGCTTACGACGGTATCGGCATTTACCAGAACGGCGGAACTTTAGGGGTTGTCGGTATGGCTTATAAAGGCAACTTCTTTACAGGATTAACCGCAAACTCAGGTGCAAGCGTCGGTGAGGCTCAATCCTCTTTCGGACAGGATAATTTTACTATGCTTATGGCAGGTATTGCTTCAAAATCAGGTTACAACTTTGAATTAGCCGATGGTAAATTGATTATACAGCCTAATTTCATGATGTCTTATTCGTTTGTTAATACTTTTGATTACCATAATTCAGCAGGAGTCTCAATAAGTTCGGATCCGCTGCACGCTATTCATCTTGAACCCGGTGTCAAAATTATCGGGAACCTCAAAAACGGATGGCAGCCGTATGCCGGCGTCAGTATGATATGGAATATTATGGATAATACTCAGTTTATGGCAAATGAAGTTTCACTTCCTGATTTAAGTGTAAAACCGTACGTAAAATACGGCGTCGGTGTCAGAAAATCCTGGGGTGAAAGATTTACCGGATTTTTCCAGACTTATATAACAAACGGCGGCAGAAACGGTGTTGGTCTGCAATTAGGCTTTAGAATGATGTTTGGCGGGAAACCTGCCGTTAAAAATTCTGCAGGCTCTTCTCCTGTAAAGAAAAAAGTTATAAAAGCAATGAAATAATTAGAGCCGGTTTCTGATTTACACATTGAAACCAAACTAAATGGAATTTATATCGCAGTTTACACTAAATATGCGCAAACTGTCATGCTGAACTTGTTTGACAAAGCGAACCAAAATTTTTGTCATCCTGAACTTGTTTCAGGATCTTAAAAATTTTGAGTGAGCCTGTCCTTACGAAGTGCAGCATCTCTAAACACAGAGACCCTGAAACGCCAGGTAGGGGCATAAAATCACGTTTCGCCATTCGGCTCAACTGATTTTGCAGCCAGTTCAGAGCCTGCCCTGAATTTATTTCAGGGCTGACAATTTCGATATTGTTTGGTGTAAACTTGTATATAATTCCCAACTAAATGTTGTTGATTTTAGTCCGCATATAGTGTATAATAATTTGTCAGGTCAGCTTTATGTAATTTCAACATCTTGAGCATTTGGCTGACTCTGTGTATATAGAAATTTGCGGCAAATCTGAATCCGTGGTTATAAACCAGGCACAAGTTTTTATGAAAGCAGTAAAGAAATGATAAAAAAATTTTAGTAATAATCCCGGCATTAATTATCGTTATGATAACGTTATTTTCTGTATTATACACTTATAATGTAAAAGCGGAGGAGACGCCAATGACAGAGAAAAAAGTATTAGTTGCATATTTTAGTGCAACAGGAACAACAGAAAAACTTGCAAACAAAATCGCAAAGATTACCGGAGCGGATTTATTTGAAATCACACCAGAACAGCCTTATACGGCTGATGATTTAAACTGGATGAACAAAGAGAGCCGGAGTTCGGTTGAAATGAATGACAGAAACTGCAGACCGGCAATTTCTTCAAAAATAGAGGATATAAGTCGATACGATGTTATCTTTGTAGGTTTCCCTGTGTGGTGGTACAGAGAGCCTTCTATAATAGATACATTTATGGAATCTTATGATTTCTCAGGGAAAACTATAGTTCCGTTTGCAACATCAGGCGGAAGTCCTATAGGCGATTCCGGCAAAAATATGCAGCAGCTTGCCCCGAAGGCAAAAGTATATGCTGGCAAATGCTTCTCTGTTACTGTTCCTGAGGATGTTCTGCTAAATTGGGCTAAAGAATGGTTGTAATAATTTGAAAAGGAGAATAAATCATGCAGACAGTAAAATTAAGTAACGGAGTAGAAATGCCGCTTCTCGGCTACGGCGTATTTCTGGTTGACCCGAAAGAATGCGAAAGATGCGTAACCGACGCAATAGAGACCGGCTACAGAATGATTGATACAGCGCAGGCCTACTACAACGAAGAAGGCGTCGGCGGAGCAGTCAAGAAATCAGGAATTAATAGGGATGAAATTTTCCTTGTTTCAAAAATCTGGATAACAAACGGCGGCTACGAAAAAGCAAAAGCCTCGATTGATGAATCTTTAAAGAAGCTTCAGACGGATTATCTGGATTTAATGCTAATCCATCAGCCGTTCAATGATTATTACGGAACCTACAGGGCTATGGAAGAAGCTTACAAAGCAGGAAAATTGCGCGCAATCGGTGTCAGCAACTTTTTCCCAGACAGATACGTCGATTTATGTAACTTTGTAGAAATTCCGCCGATGGTTAACCAGATGGAAACCCACGTGTTCCAGCAGCAGAAAAAATTACGTGAATATATGAAAAAATTCAGTACGCAGTTGATGTCGTGGAGTCCTATGGCGCGCGGTGAAAATAACATCTTCAACAACGAAACTCTAAAAAATATAGGCGCAAAATACAATAAAACAGCGGCGCAGGTAGCCCTGAGATTTTTAACGCAAGAGGGCATTGTTGCAATTCCGAAATCCACGCATAAGGAAAGAATGGCAGAAAACTTCAACATATTTGATTTTGAACTAACAGAGGGCGAAATTGGTACTTTGAGAGGATTAGACAAGGGAGAAAGCCTCTTTGTAAATCACTACGATCCGGAGTTTGTGGAATATATAATAAATTATTAGAGAAGAGCGTAATGAAAAGAATGGGCAGGCGTAGAATTTTGAGGTATACGCCTGCTTAATGTATGTCAAAGCTTAAAAAATGTTAACAAATCTCACATTTGGGCTAAAATCCTTTAGTTGTATGAGTTTTGGATGAATTTATATGTTGCAAAAATATATACAATATGTTATAATGGAAATAAGATATCTTTTAACGACGAGTATACTTGATGAGGAATTAAAATGAGGATAGAAAAGGCCTTTACGCTTGCAGAAGTAATGATAACTATGGCTATTTTGGGGGTACTTGCGTCAATATTGCTTCCTGCGGTATCGAAGATGCGACCTAATGAGAATAAGACATTATTCAAAAAAGCGTATTATGTAGCGGAAAGAATGGTCGGAGAGCTTGTTAACGACGATTCTCTGTACCCGTTGGGAGACGGAGACAGCGAGGGTTTGGATAACATAGCGGAAGCCTGGTATGACGGGGAATGCTACGGAAAACCTGATGCTGAGGATCCGCCTTGTGCAAACGGAAGCAACGGCAGCGATAAGTTTTGTAAACTGTTTGCGGCTAAAGTTAACACTATAGATGATGATATACATTGCGTGACGGGTTCACAGGTTCCGACGGGTGAGAATGACCCTTCATTTATAACAACGGATGGGATATACTGGTTTTTGCCGTACACGGATTTTGATGATGAAAAATCCATATATGTAGACGTAAACGGGGAAAGGAAACCTAACTGCAGATGCACGACTGATAACTGCAACGGGTGTATAAATCCGGATCAGTTTGAGATAATCGTAATGCCAAGCGGAAAAATGTACGTCAAAGGCACAAAAGAGACCGAATACTTAAAATCAAATAAGTCAATGCAATAAAACATATTGAAAGATTGGTTTTGGATGTATAAAAGAATAACACTGGGATTAACTGCACAAAATGCGAAAAGAAAGCACATTTCAGCCTACACACTGGCGGAGATGCTGCTTGTAATGCTTATTGTGTCGTTAATGGTGCTGGCTATACCACCGGTAACAAAGAAGATATACGCTGAGAAAACGACGAGGGGTGCGCACGGGCGGTATGAATGTTACCGGAACGAGGCGAACCAGATAGTGGAAGCATCATCAATGGAAGGCGGGATAACCAATGCGCCGAAGGTTGTTGATGTATGTAAGTTCAAGGTTCCGACCAATAGTATTTATGTACTGGTTCATGCAGTAGGCGGCGGGGGCGGCGGTGCATATGTCACCAGCAACCCGACAGATTCTTCTTATACTTTGACAGTTCAAGATTATTATGGTAATACTGTGCCGAATTTATTCCCTGATTGGTTGAGAGAATTGCGCGATAGCGGCTGGCAGTTCCCGAATAATACTTCTGCTAATATGGCGAATTTAGGTGTTGTTACTGTTAATGTAGCTGAGATGCAGTTTGGCTACGGCGGATTGCAAGGTGAGAGGATTTCTATGTTTTTCTCTAAACTGGATTCTTCCCAGAGTTTTGAAATGATACCGGGTGAAGCCGGTTTTGCCGGAACGTCTACCGGATCTTATAAAGGATCTGACGGTACCGATACTGTTGTAAATTTTGTAAAAACCGAAAAAGATGAGGCAACAGGGACAGAAACCTCTACAACAACAGAATTAATCCGGGCGAAAGGCGGAATGGGCGGCGGAGTTTCCGGTGCTGCTAAAACCTGGCTCTACGGCGGGGCTCCGAGTGATTACGGTTTAGCTGATATTTCTGCCCGCAAGCGGCAAGAAGTTAATTTTGTTGAAAATATTGAAGGTAAAGTTGATGAAACTCTGAAATCTTATATTGCAGATACGGATATTCAACCGGGCGACGGCGGCGGCGGTGCTTATTCTTATATTAATAATACGGCATCGACATTAACATATACGATTGAAGGTGTCTCTGTTTCAAACCTTTTATCTTTTGATACATATTTGTCAAAAAATCCAACAGCCAATACTAATTGTACCAAAAGTGGTACAGCACATGTTTGTAATAAGGGTTCCGGAGAATACTCCTGTGTTGACGGGCAGGAAAAGTCAGGACTTCTTTGTAAGCCGCAGAACGGCGGAACAGGAGCGGTGGTAATCCTATGGTAATGAAATTAACTCTGAATCGGAATAAAAAAGCAGGCTTTTCACTATTTGAGGCCTGCGTTGTTATGCTTATCGTATCAATATTTTTGGCAGTGAGTGCAAGTGTAATTCCGAAAAAGAATAAGCCAAAAGCCGAAGCCGATGGCCATGGCAGATTTGAATGTTACTATAAAGGCGGACAGTTGTACCAGCAGATGTTTCAGGGCGTGAGTTCCGCAGGCGCTACAGCGGTTTCGGAGTGCCGTTTTAATCCGCCAATGTACGCTAAATATATTGTAATCAACGTTGTCGGCGGCGGGGGCGGCGGTACCGGCGGTAATGGCGGCGAACCGGGCGGATTTTATAGTTCCTTCCATACTTCTGCAAGATCCGCTTTTGTAATGGTGCCGGGTAAAGGCGGCGGTGCAGGTAATGACGGTACTTCAACGAGTGTTTATTATGAAGATAATAGAGGCGGTGACCCTATTGTAACCGCAGAAGGCGGGTTGTCAAAACGTGAACTGAAAGATGCCAGAACCAGTGATATCAAACAGTGTGCTATTACTGCTGGTACATCTTCTGTTGGAGCTGATATTGCCTGCGGATCAATTCCTTTATGTGAGGTAGTTGGTGAGAATATCTACGTTCAATATTGTTTTTCAGCTTCCGTATATAAGTCAAAATATTTAGATTTGCAAACAGATATTATTCAAAGACCTTCTGATGAGTGGTTAAAACCACCTGTATTAAATGATAGCGAAGCAACTATTACATATTATGATCAGGGTTTGCTTGATGAATATAATATGGATTTGAAATCATATTTAGATGCTTATAGAGGAACCATTTATTGGGATGCTCTTTTGCAAGCTTTAGAACAGTCTTACCCTACACTTTTCACAATGGTTTTGACATTTGATTTACACAGAAGTAATACCGTGACTCCATCATTATTAATGAACTATCTGGAAGGTATGGGGATTACAACAGGTATTGCAGAATACAAGCCGGGGCAAGGCGGAGCACCTGGCGGTGCCGGTAATGATGGTGCGGTATTTATAACTTGGTAATTAATAAGAATTAGATATACGAGGAGGATGAATTGACAAAACAAAAGAAAAAAGGATTTTCAATGGTGGAGATTATGCTCCTGCTGTTATTTGTATCATTGATAACAGCGGCATTGACCCCCGTTGTAACGAAAAAACACTTTAAAATGCCAAGGCCGGCAAGCCATGGCGCCTATATGTGTTATGATGTCGGCGGCGGACAGCTCCATGAAGTCCGTTTTTCCGGCAAAGCTTTGACAACAAAAGTTTTTGACCGTAATGTTGCACAGTGTAAATTTGAACCGCCGGAAAAGGTTTCATACTTCCATGTTTCTGCTATCGGCGGCGGTGGCGGCGGTGGCGATTCTGGTTATGAAGGTGGTTCGTATCTTACTTTGGGGCCTTACACCGAACAAATGTACCCAATAGGAATTACTGCTGCTATGGTTGATGAACGCCATAGAGATATTACTGCAAATGATTTTCTCAACTTTGGCGGTAAAATATATGCCTTTGTTCATGGCGCAGCATCGGGTGCTGGTGGAGACCAATTATATGCTACAAGAAGTGATTCTTATCCTTGTACAAAATCTCATAAAGAAACACATACTTATACAACTACATACAGAACATCTAGTTGTGATGGCTGGGAAACTGTTGAAGTAGAAGATTACCATAGTGATGATTCAAGTGGAGGTACAAGTAACTGGGGCAGTGATTCAGATAGTGACAGAGATCCACCATCAACTTCTCATGAAAAAGACCCTACTCCTGATAATCCAGATACTCCACCGGATAATCCAAATCATGGTGTAGAGCAGGCTACTCAAGAAGGTACTGCTACGGTACACCCTGATGGTACTACCACATTTGATCCAGATCCACCGCCTCCTGCTGTGGATAAAATAAATGGTGGAGGTATCCAGCTTCCTGGAAATTTCCCAATTCCTGGAGTTGGTAATAATACTTATAATTTGAAAGACAACAAGTTAAGACTTGATTTACCAAAATTCAGATTCTACAATCCGAATGATTCTTTTGCTATGCTTCACCCGAAATATGCATTCCTGTTTTCAAGGGTAAGCAATGATCTTCTGGCATATACTTACCAAAAATGTACAGGATATAGTTACAGTACACATTCTACAGTCCGCACATCTGTTACAACTGTTTGTGATCAGCACAGAAATTATTATACATATGGTACTGCTACATATACCGGCGGTGCAGGTGCAGCTGGAGCTGTATGTCGTAGTAATATCAAAAATGGTGGAGTTGGATTAGAACATTCTGTTGTAAATGTTCCGGCTAATGGACGAGACGGTAATGACTGTTATCCGGGATACAACCTTTCTCCGGAATATGACAGCCCGCATTATCCGCCGACATATTGTACAAGTTGTTCCGGCAGACCTGAAGATGGGTTTACCGCAGGCTCTACATACAGTACAATAACATTTGGCAGTACTGAACAAGGCGTTGATACCGTTAATGCACAGAATTCTCCTCACGGAGGTTATGGCGCAAGTTGTAGTGGTGATGGTGCTAATGGTACCCCGGGAACTTCTTGTAGTCCGGCAACAGTTACAGAAGGATGCTCTCCTAGTCGTTATGGTTACTGTCTAAAGAGATGGAACAAATCTAATTGGGAAGCTAACACTACATATGAATATAAATATACCTATAGCCAGAACTATCTGCAGTATGGTTTACCTGGATTGCAGGGTCAATACAAAACCATGGTAATCAGATCATTTAAAGATAAAGACCTTTTGATTACGATAGGTAAAGGCGGCGCTAAAGGTGTCGACGGCGGTCAGGGCGAAAGCGGTACTGATACTATCTTTGGTAACGTAATCACAGCCAAAGGCGGTGTCGGCGGTGAAGGCGGTAAGCTCACCCCATCTGAAAAGCTGATAGGTTACAGAGGTGGAGCTGAAAGCTGGCCTGCAGGTGTTACTAATGCTGATTATGTCGAAGGAAAACGTATTGTCCGTGAAGAAGGCGGCGTTGACCCGGATAAACCAATGCCGGACAATCTCTCTTCCAACATTATGAACTTCCTCGCACCGCAGGATAGCGTCGTAATCTCTGATATTATGGAAACCTACCGTATCGGTTACGGTGGTAAAGGCGGAGGTTCTAGACACAACTGCTGGTTCGGCGAGTACAGAAAATGGCTCGACGGCGGTGAACTTGAACACAGTTATCCGTTGCCGCCTGATGCTTGTCGTAATAATTACGAGCGTATCGAAGCAGAAGACGGTCATAGCGGCGCACTCATCATCCGCTGGTAATATATCAAAAGAACCTCACTTATCATAAGTGAGGTTCTTTTTTACCAATTCTTGCATTTGCTATTTTATTCTGCTAAAATTTCCGTAAGAGGGAGATTGCTTATGCTTTTGTTGCTTTGTTCTATTATTCTTGTACTTTTAAGCGCCTTTTTTATCGCGAATATTTTCGATTCCAAAAATGCAGTAAATAATATAATAGCTTTCTTTCTCGCCGCTTTTGCCAACATCGTTTTAACATTTGAAATACTATCTCTTTTTCAAGGAATTTCTCGCTCAAATGTACTTATCCTGAACTCCCTATTTGCAATATTATCTTTCATCCCGTGGAATTTGAAAAAATATCCCGTTCTTAAGTTCAACTTTAAAGAAGCAATAAATAAATTTCTTGTTACTGCAAAACTTGATAAAACTATTCTTTTTATGACGCTGGCATTTATTTTTGCCTGCCTCGTCTCTCTCTGGCTTATATCATTTGTTCCGGGTATTGACGTGGATTCAACAACCTATAGAGTTGTCCGTGCACTCTTCTGGGTCGAACAGGGCAGCCTTAATCATATTCTCGCTCCCGACCCGCGTATGGTTATGTTCCCGATTAATTCAGAAATCCTTTATGCCTGGTTTATACTTTTCCTCAAAAGTGATTTGTGGATCTTTATCTTCAACTTCTGCGGTCTGGGACTATTTCTCACCGTTCTATACGGGCTTCTCTCAAATATTACAGCTTCCTTAAGAAAAAAACTCTGGGTCCTCCTTATCACTGCCTCAATTCCTTTTGTTGTAGTAAGGTATACAGGGCTGGAAACAGGAGTTATTATAGCAGCCCTCGTTTTATGTACTATTTATTTCTACATTGAATATCTTAAAAATAAGAAAAAATCTCTTTGCTTTATGGCTGCACTGGCGCTCGCGCTCGGTGTCGGAACTAAAACAACTGTTATCCTTATGATGCCGGCTCTCTTCCTCTGGTGTGTCTGGTATAGCGTTTTTTGTGAAAAAAAGAATTTCTATAAGCCGATTGCCCGTTTTACTCTATATTTTTCTATCTCTTTTTTAATATTTGCTTCTTATAATTATTTTTTAAATTATATTAATTACGGACACTTTATCTCCGCGATGAACGTAGCTGTCGGACATTCTAATACAGACGGGTTTCTTTCAACATTTTCGAATCTCTATAGATATCTTTTCGACTTTTTTTCTTTTCCTGAATATATCTGGAGTGCAGGTTTTTCCTCCACTATCCTCCTTCTGCGTGAAGGCGTTTTAAACATGTTAAATGCAAATAACGGTTTGGGATATACTTTTGTTGTGTTCCCGTATGTTGCACATTCCGTTTCTTCCGCAAGTTCTGCTTTGGGACTTTTCGGCCCTCTTCTCTTTATTCCTTTGTATGTTTTTGCAATATATAAAAGTTTTCGTGTTCACAGCAGAAAAACGAGGCTGATGGCATCTTTTGTCTATATGTTTCTTGTAACAGTTTTTGTTATGGCTTATAAGCTTGCTTTTATGAGTTTTAACATTCGCTTTTTTGCAACATTTGCAATGTTGACTATACCTGTACTATGTTATGCTTATTCAAAAAAATATACGTTTTATAAGCTCTTATTAACTGTAATCGCTCTTTTCTATTTGATTAATTTATCCACAAATATTACCTTGTATCCGGTTAAATATATAGTCAATGCCCTCGAACAGGGAGTTACTCCGGAAGTTTTATGTAATATAACGGAATGTTCCGGTTTTAGTGTTGATTTGGATATAAAAAAATACGACATTAAAGATGTTTCGTGTTATGTAAGTAAAACGATAAGAAAATTTAGTCCTAAAAATAAAATTTTATTTTTTGCTGATTCTGATAATTCGTTAATGCCAATAAAAAGGCTTATGTTTGAAGGGTATAAGATAGATATTGCAACCGCGACGGAGATTGATAAAATCAATATGAATGACTATAACATTATAATTACATGTAACGATGAGCAGTCAATAAGAACAATTTTATCTTTTGACAAAAAACTTGATGAATACGGATATACACATCAAAATGGAGTCTCCTGTTGTTATATTGCCTTTGGCGGTGATATTATAAAGGATTTGTCAAAGGACATAAAACTTTTAGATAATGCTCAGTGTATTTTTACAGAAGATTTTTATCATCATTATAATTTAAAACGGCTTAACAGGACGACCTATCGGATAGGGGTGAAGAATGATGGCTCAATAGAGCGAAAAACCTATAATTTCTATGAAAATTTAAATAATCCGGTAATTCGTGAATAAGTCGGTGCCGTTGTGCTGTCTTTGGGTATTCTCTGTTTGGATTTTGAGTAACGGGCAAGCAGTTTTTTATTTGTGGTTACAAAATATTTTCGAGAAAATAGTTAAGTATTTTTTCGACTGTGGGAATTACTCGTTGTTTTATATTCTCGTCTGGATAAGTTAAGTTTTTAAAATATTCAATATCATCTTTCAGCGTATGATACGTATTAACTTTATATGTATCAGCCTCTCCTCCTTTAATGCGAGCAAGGTCATCCTCTGCATAAACAAGAGTTCTGAATGTATCATACATCGCTTCCGGGTTGTAATATTCTGATTCACTGTTGATTGTATTGACGTTATCTATATCTTTTAAAAGTTTTACCAGTTTATCCTGTTTTTCTTTTGGAAGACTGGCAAATGCAGCAATCGGTTCTTTAGCGCTGGTAAATTCATACTGAGCGAATTCAAGGATTGCAAATCTTTCATCTTCAGGCCGTCCTGCAGTAAGGTTTAAAACTCGTTTAAGAAAATTTTTATCAGGCTTTTCTGCGTATTCTTCCGACTCGAGACAAAAAATTTCTTTTAATACATTTGTTTTATTCGCAGGATTTTGCTCTTTTCTCAAGGAACCAAGCATTTCTGTAATATCATATTCATCAAACATTCTGCATCTGTGATTTCTTACTTTTCGCAATATTTGAATACATTCTGCCTCAAATGCATCCTGAGCTTTGGCAAGTGAGCCGAAATAGACATTTGCCCCTTTTGTATTGTATATAGATGTTTCAACCTTGTTTTTATTTTGCGCTGCGCTATCGGGAGTATACTTTGTCAGGCATGGCTGCCGGGTTTGATAGTTTATGAGCGATGAAACCGGAGATATATTCATTTTTTTATTCCCTAATCGTTATTCCGGAATAGATAAAAATCATAAATGTTTGTGATTGCCTTTTTCTAAGGTTTTGTTAATAAATATTAATATAAAAGCGGTCTTTATAAGACCGCTTTTAGTTATTTATTATCTTTATTTTCCGTTTTTTCGGAGGCGGTAAATGTATCTTTTTTAGGTGATCTTACAAGTTTGTCCGGAGCTTTTTCCGTGTAATTATTTGAGGCTGCATCTTTTTTTACTCTTGAGGTTTCCCCGATGTGAGTATCTTTTTTGAGTCCCAATTTCACCATAATGTCTGACATAATTTCCTCCCTATTGTTTGACACTAAACTAAATTTAACGACTTATGATTATTATATATCGTTTCAATTAATATATCAAGTTTTTCATAATCTTCTTTTTTAGGTTTACCTTTAACAAGTACGGGCTCGATTGATTCAACTTTTAATCCGGAAAGCATCTGTGATAAAGTACCGAAAAGGTTTCCGCCCCAGCCATAGGAACCTACAAATGTTGCGAATTTTGCTTTTGGTTTAAGAATATTTGCGAGGTATGCAACATTCACAGCCATCGGGTGAGGTCCTGCAAGAACCATTGAACTTCCGAGAACTATTGTAGTTGCATCAACAAGTCCCATTGCAAGGTCGCCGAGGTCTCCGGTTACGATATCAAATACCTGCGTGTTAATACCTTTTTCATTCAGTTTTTTAGCAATATAATCAATCATTTCTTCCGTGCTGTTGTACATGGAAACATACGGAAGAAGCACTAAATTCTTACCTTCATCGGCAGTCCAATCTTCGTACAAATCAAGAATAAAATCCGGATTTTTGTAAATTGGTCCATGGCTTGGTAAAATCATATCAGGATTTAATTCTTTAACCTGTTTTGTATATTTTTTGCAGAGGTTTCTGAAAGGCATCATAATTTCTGCGTAGTAACGCTTTGCACTGTGTTCCACTTCTGTTGTATCAGGGCAGAAGATTTCATCAAAGGTATAATGAGCCCCTAAAAAGTCGCAGGTGCAAAGAAGATTGTCTTCAACAATATGAGTAAACATTGTATCCGGCCAGTGAACCCCGGGAGCAATTAAAAATTTTAAAGTTTTATCTCCGAGCGAAAGTTCATCACCGTTTTTTACGACCTGAATTTTTTCTTCCGGAACCAGAAGCATTTCCATTATGTTGCCCTTACAAATAGCATTTGTTACAACAACTGCCTCAGGGTATTTTTCAAGTAATTTAGGGATTGTGCCTGTGTGATCCTGCTCGCCGTGGTTTGCTATTATATAATCAACCTTTGTAATCCCGTTTTCGTCAAAGTTTTTTAAATATTCATCGGATTTCGGCGGGTACATAGTATCAATAATTGCAGTTTTTTCACTTCCTTTTACGAGGTATGAATTATAAGTTGTACCGTGTTCGAGCGGAATAAGTTCATCAAAAATTCTTCTTTCGCAGTCGTTTAATCCGCAGTAAAAAACATTATTCTTAATTTCACGAAATTTCATAATTTTCTCCTTGTATATTTATTAAATTAATCGGGGCTATATTTTTTGCGGAAGCCTTTATACACCGCATGCCTGCACCCTTGAAAATCCCTAAACCTTTAACATACTTTCAGCGTATTAATTTTAACATAAAAAAGCGGCTTTGCAAGTTTTGAAAAGCCGCTTCTGTTACTAGTAATTTTTTGCCTTCATAAAGAAATAAGCTTGCGGGTGTTTGCACACAGGGCATAGTTCCGGAGCTTTTTCTCCTTCAAAAGTGTGTCCGCAGTTTGCGCATTCCCACACTACTGCCGACGGCTTTTCAAAAACTGTATTATTTTTTATGTTTTCGAGAAGTTTTCTGTAACGTTCTTCGTGTTCTTTCTCGATTTTGCCTACCATTTCAAAAAGGATTGCGAGAGTGTCAAAACCTTCTTCTTTTGCTTCTTTTGCAAAACGTGCGTACATGTCGGTCCACTCGTAATTTTCACCGTTTGCCGCATCTTCAAGGTTTTTAATTGTTTCAGGAATTTTATTTCCTTCATGCAAATATTTAAACCAGATTTTTGCGTGTTCTTTTTCGTTATTTGCGGTTTCTTCAAAAATTTTACTTATTTGAACAAACCCTTCTTTTTTTGCCTGTGAAGCATAGTAGGTATATTTGTTTCTTGCCTGAGATTCTCCTGCGAAAGCCTCAAGAAGATTTTTTTCAGTCTTCGAGCCTTTTAATTCCATAAAACTTTCTCCTTATTTTAAAAATTAACCTTCGTATTTTTCAAACATGTCTTTGCCTACATTGCAAAGAGGACAGGTGTAATCTTCAGGTAAATCTTCAAAACTTACATTGTCATTTTCTGCAGGATCATAGATGTAGCCGCATACTGTGCATTGAAATTTTTCCATAATTTTCTCCTTTACTTATTGCAGTCTTTACAAAGTCCGTGAAACACTATATCAGAACCTTTTATTGTAAAACCTGTTTCATCCTGTGCTTTTTTCACCAGATCCGGTGCGACATTCGCACTAATGTCGTAAACTTTCTTACACTTATCGCATATAAAATGATAATGTTCATGCGTATTGTGGTCATAATGAGAGGACGATTCCAGTCCGTCAATCTTCTTTATTATCCCGTTTTCAGCCAGCTGGTTAAGATTTCTGTATAATGTTGCAAGGCTGATTGTAGAATTCTCTTTTTTTAATACGTCATACAAATATTCTGCTGTCGGGTGGACAACATTTTCTTTTAATGTATTCAGGATAGTTTCTCTTTGCTTTGAGTAATTCATTATATTTTCTAAACTTGATAACAATTCTCATTTTATCTGATATTAATTTATTTGTCAAGCTTTAGAGAAAATTAAAATGAAGGAATATTAAGCCTGTTTGAAAAAATCTTAAACATAGCGGCAATTTTTAAGAGGTTTTTGTTTTAATAAAAGTATGACAGGTAGTGTTCAAAATAGTGTGGTGAATAATTATACAAAACCTCAGGGGCTTCATATAGGGGTGATTTGTCCTCCCGAAAGGTTTCAGAAGGTTGTTTTATATTCTGATGCAGACGCAACGCAGCAGTTTAAGCAGTTGAATAGAGATGTCTGCACAATGCAAAAGAAGGTGAGCTTTGAGGAGACTAAAAAAACACCTAAATCTGTCCTGATAGTGTTTGGCGCAGGCGTTTTGACCGCAGGCGGTTTCCTTATCAAAAAATTGTTGAAGAAATAAGGAATAGTATAATTTTCGAGGAATGATAAAATTTGACTAATAAAAATATATGTGCTGTACAATAAAAGTAGAGGAAGTATATGGGAAAAGAATACAAACTCAAAAATTTATATTCAAATATGGCACTTCTATTGACCGCGTTTATTCTTGGGCTTTCTTTTGTTGCGCAAAAAGCAGGCATGGAATATATTGGGCCGTTTACTTTTAATACAATAAGAAATTTTCTTGGAGGATTGAGTCTCCTTCCGATAATTTTCATAGCAAAAATTTATTCGGCAAAAAAATACCCGCTTCCTGATGAAAAAATAAAAGAGAGGTACAAACTTCTTTTAAAAGGCGGAATTATTTGCGGGATTTTGTTTTTTCTTGCTCTTTCTGTTCACCAGTATTGCATGATATATGCACCTGCTGGAAAAGCCGGATTTATCACTGCAATGTATATTATTTTTGTCCCGTTAATTTCTGTATTTTTCTTTAAGCGAAAATTAAAAAATAATGTAAAAATCAGTGTGTTGCTTGCTGTTATAGGGTTATATTTTTTATGTTTTAAGGACGGGGCTGCTTTTCAGCTTTGTGATTTGGGGTTGCTTGTAAGTTCTTTGCTTTTTACATTTCATTTATTTGCGGTAGGTTATTATTCACACAGGATAAGTTCAATAAAATTATCTTGCGTACAGTTTTTTACGGCAGGAATACTTTCAGCAATTTTTATGCTTTTTGAGAGTGTATCGTGGGCTGTTATATTAGATTGCGCGAAACCGCTTATTTTTGCAGGAGTTGTGGTTACGGGGGTTGCATATACACTTCAGGTCTACGGACAGAAGAATACTCCGCCTGTTCTTGCTTCATTAATATTGAGTATGGAATCAGTTTTTGCAGTACTTGGCGGGATGGTTATTTTACAGGAAACTCTTACAATAAAAGAAGCTGTAGGCTGTCTGATTATGATTGCGGCAATTGTACTTTCACAATTGAGGTTTTCGCCTGCCGCGATGAAAAGGTTAAAAAGAATTAATAAAAAAGTTCAATCACCGGTTTGATTTTTAGATTTGCTCTATAATAAAATTATGGCAAAAATTGATTTACACATTCATAGTAAATATTCTGACGGAAGTGATTCAATTCCCGAACTTATGAAAAATATTAATAGAGCAGGGCTTGAAATCTTTTCACTTACAGATCACGATACTATAGACGGCTGTTTGGAGATGGAAAAGTTTGTCCCGCCGGGTATTAAATTCATCCGCGGAATTGAATTAACCTGTACTGCGCGCGGTCAAAAGTGTCATATTTTAGGGTATAACTATAATCCGAAAGACCATGGGCTCGAGCGTCTGATTGAAAAAGGAAAAGTTCTCAGAAGAACAAAACTTGAAAAACGTATTGAATTCCTTCGAGAGGTTCACGGGATAAATCTGACTCGAGAAGAATTGGACTGGCTTTATTCCAGAAGAAGCGTTGTCAAAATGCATATTGCAAATATTCTTGTCGCTCGTGGTTTATCTGATAATAATGTTGATGCGATGACTAAATATCTTGACGGCTGTAAAACCGGTAATTCAAGATTTGACGGAGAAGAGGCTATTAGAGTTATAATAGCGGCAGGCGGTACCCCTATATGGGCACATCCGCTGGGAGGAGAAGGTGAAAGACATTTGACGCAAGAAGAATTTCTGCCTAAATTGAAAACTCTTATTGATTGCGGTATTAAGGGGCTGGAATGTTATTATTCAAGATATTCTGCCGATGAAAGTGCTTTCCTTGTAAAATGTGCACGTGAAAATAATCTTTTTGTCACAGGCGGAAGCGATTATCACGGCAAAAATAAAAATGTTGCTCTCGGAACCCTCAATAAAGACCTTATTCCGGTTGATTCAGAAAAGCTCTATTTGTTGTGTATCTAAAAATCAGGAACGATGATTTTATAGTGAACATTAATAGCAAGTCCCTACATTAAATATATTATAGTAAAATAATATTTTGTTATATGTTATATATTATGTTAAACTTTTATCAAAATCATAAAGGGGGTATTATGAAAAAATTTCTAAAATGGATTGCACTTTCTATGCTCGGGCTTGTCTGTGTATCAATGTCCGCTTACTGCAGCGAACATAAGCTTTCCAAAGATACGAAGGCTATGCTTCTCGAAAAATTAAAAACATCAACTCTTGTTGTCTACAAAAATGACGAAATCAAAACATATTCAGAACATAATCTTCAACCTGTTTTGATGTATCTTGAAAATGATGATTTTACAGGTGCATTCGTTTTTGATAAAGTAGTCGGACGTGCTGCGGCTTATCTTTACGTCTATGGAAACGCCGATTATGTCTATGCTGATACAATATCAAAACCGGCAATTGATATTTTAAAGAAAAATCATATTAAATATGAAGCTAATAATGTTGTTGATGAAATTCAAAATAAAGATAAAACAGGACTCTGTCCTTTTGAAGAATTAACGAAAAATGCAACAAATGCATCGCAGGCTTACGGATTAATTTATAAAAAATTTCATCCCGAAACCGCTATTGTGTATTTTACCCCTGAAATAAAACCTGAATCACTTATTAAAATATACAAAACATTAGGTAAAGATTTAAAAGGCAATGTTGCGGTGAAACTCCATTCGGGCGAACCGGGCGGACATAATTTTCTCCAGCCTGAATTTGTAAAAGACCTTGTACATGAATTAAATGCGACGATTGTTGAATGCAATACTGCATATGAAGGCAGACGAAATACAACAGAAAAACATAAAGAAGCAATAAAAGAACACGGGTTTGATAAAATTGCAAAAGTAGATATTATGGATGAAGAGGGGCAGATGGAGCTTCCTGTACCTGAAGGTAAACAGATAAAAGTAAATTACGTCGGTTCTCACCTCAAAAATTACGATTCTATGCTGGTTCTTTCTCACTTTAAAGGACACCAGATGGGCGGTTTCGGCGGTGCATTAAAAAATATGTCAATCGGAATAGCTTCATCTTACGGTAAAGCTTACATCCACGGCGCAGGAGATCCATCTAAAATCTGGACATGCGAACAGGATAAATTCCTTGAATCAATGGCAGATGCCGATAAATCAGTTATGGATTATATGAAAGGCAATATTACATTTATAAATGTTATGAGTAAAATGTCCATAGACTGCGACTGTAACAACAATCCGACCCCGCCGGAAATTGCTGATATCGGAATTTTAGGCTCAGACGATCCTGTTGCACTCGATCAGGCATGTGTTGATCTTGTATATTCATCAAAAGATTCGGGTAAAAAATCTCTGATTGAACGTATGGAATCAAGACATGGTATTCATACAGTAGAAGCCGCCGCCGATTTGGGCGTCGGAGTTCGTGAATATAAACTCATAAAACTTAAATAAAGCAATATTTAATCTAAAAAATTCCCTGCGGATAATTCCTGCAGGGAATTTTTTTATTGCACTAATAGTTCTTTTTCTGTTTGTTTAAAAAAATCAGCCTCTTTTATTATTGAAATAGTGCTCCCTTTACTGTTTAATTCCATAGCTCTTCGTACTTTTGTACCATAGTTGCCGTGCGCGTATGCCTGACTTTCGTAATCTCCTATTATCAAAATATCAGTGGATTTTTTTACTCCTGAATCAATAATTCCGCCATTTTTCGTAATCAATTTTTCTACATCAGATTTCTGTCCGTGTGAAAAATTCCCGCTGAGGCAGACGTGTTTACCTCTGACGGAGGTAATCTGTTCTTTAAGCGATTCTACCGGTGTTAAAATTGAATTTATTATATTAATAAGGTGCACTGATTCCTCGTCCGTTATTACTCCGTCATCAAGAACAGTTTCAAATAAAGATAGAATCTGATTGTAAGGATAATGCTCGCTCAAATGTATATTTTTATAGAGCCATTTGATTAAATTTTCGCCTTCCTCGGTTGAAATTTTTTTGTCAACAGTAATTCCCTTTAATATTCCTCTAAGTTCCTGCAGCGAATTTGTAACAGCAGAACCGGCGATTGTTTCATAATACTCTTTGACTACGTGTTTCAGTTTATTCGCTTCCGTTATAGTTATGCAGTTATCTTCAAGTATTTTATCCAGAGTGATAAAGATTGAATGAAGTTCTTCTCTTGAAGAAAAGTGTGCATTTACGGTTTTCCATTGCTTGATAAAGTCTTCTTCCTCCGGTCTGATTTTGTTATCCAAAGATATTCCCTGAACGACTCCGTAAAACTCGCTCATAGATCTGCGTAATACCGGATCTGCAACGTATTGGACAAATTCTTTTGTTTCATCAGGCGAAAATTCTTTAATATATTTTTTTATATCCACCTTATAATTTTCAATTAAGCATTTAAACAAATCCGCTGTTGCACAGGCATCATCAAATGCATCGTGAGAATTATCAGTATCAATGCCAAAATATTCACACATACTATGAAGTGAAAAATCATCTACCGCATAATAAGGAACAAAGTCAGTTGCAATTCTCATTGCATCAATATAGTACAATTTAGGTAATTGTATGTTGTATCTTTTGCACGATTGCGATAAAGCCGTCAGGTCGGAAACAAAAACATTATATCCGATAATAACTGCATCCTTAAAATATGGTTCAATATTTTTCCATACCTCAGGAAAATTCGGTTCATTTTCAACCTGTTTTTCAGTTATACCGTGAACTTTAATACACCAATCCTGAAATCCGTCCTCAGGGTTTACGTAGATATTTTTCTCCGGAAAAACAGGTTCTCCCGACGGAAAATATTCACTTAACAACCCCAGCTGGCAGATAGATTTATTTGTTGAATTTGCATACTCAACATCAAAATACAAGACTTTTTCCATACGTATTCCTCTAAAAATTTCACTACATACTTTTCTGTTATTTTTATTATAACAGAATTATCTCTATGCGTGCTTTCTGTACTGTAACGCAACCCATTTTTTTGATCTGCTAATGTATCATATCAAGCATTTGCTCTATAGCATCTTCGACTCCGATATCAGATAACTTCACCGGTATTAAATCAGTATCAATATGCTCAAGCAAATCAACGTCAAGGTTTTCCGGAACCTTCGTTTCTATAGACGGAGTAATACCCAGACCATTTCCGGAATCAAATCCAAAATCTGCAAACGTGTTATCAGAAACAGCTTTCTCCGGTGTTATTGAATTCTTAACCATACCAAAATCATTTATGTCATCAGCAGTATCATATGAGGCTAAAGCATCTTTATCATCCATTATATTATCATGGGCTAAATCATTTTCTTTTGTATGTTCAATATTATTATTTAAATTTTCATTGTTTTCTTCCCCTTTGAAGGAAGGCTCTTTTTTAGCTTCTTGTGCTTTTCTAATTTTTTCTTTGCCTTGAATTGTTAAATATCCATGTTGATCAATATCACCGTTATCAATATTGCAGCCTGCTTCTTTTAATTTCTGTTCACATTCGCGTTTGCGGGCTTTGACAACAAGACGTTTTTCAGCCTCTTCCTTCAAGAGTTTTTGCATTTTTTCATTTGTCATCATCTCGCCTCTTTCCGGATTATCCGTAACTGGAAGTTCTTTTTTTACAAATGGAATTTTTGTCTTTATTTGTTTAAATATATCAATGAGACTATACGATGTTTTGTCAGATACTGTTTGATTAATTGCTTTAGAAACCATGCGGCTGCCGTAAAATCCCGTAAATGCAAGCTGATTGCTATTTTTTAATTGGTAATTCATATTTGTTCTAAGCGTATTGTTAACCGGTGTAATCATATTTCCCTCCTATGTATTTTTTATGTAAAACCTAAAGTGATAAGTTTACGTACTGAGCTTATAAGAAATTTGGTATTTTGTTTTTTCTGCTGTTTCTCTACAAGTTTTACAAGTGCTAAATTGACTTTTTGTTCCATTTCACCGAGTGATAAATTCAATTTGTCATAATTAGTTATGTAGGTATCGCGGTTTTTCTTTAACTTCTCGCTTACCTGATTCCGTAATTCATTCGGGCCTTTAACTATATTTACATAGTCAACTCCGTCTGATAAATGTTTATTAACTTTTAAATAGTTATTCAAAACATTATTAAGTCCGTTATTAAAATATTTTTCAATTATATCGGTGTAATCATCTCCAAGAGACTTTGCCTCTCTAATTACTCGATTAATAAATTTGTCTGTTAACATTGCCGTATATTTTGAGACGTAGCCGACTATAGGAATGCGTGAACCCTTTGGATCCATTTTCATAATCTTATCCATTCTGCGTTTCATAACCTCAAAATATTGCCTTATAATCACATTAAATCCGCCGAATGCGGCTTTCACATTTTGATGCTCGGAACTAATTTCTTTATATGCATTTAATATTCCTTCATCCAGTGTTGGGGCAGACTTAATTATTTCATCAATTTTCTCTGTTGTTAACTGAGTTTTATAATTTAACGCTTTCCGATTGTCAGGACAGCCGTAAAATTCGGCACCCCTGTAGCCTGTAAAGTTAACATTTTGTCTGTTATTATTGCTTACTGCAGTTACATTCATCTTACTTCCTTATCCAAGAATTATATTTAAGAAAATCTTCATATAATTCTTTGTAATCCTTATTAAATATATTTTTCTGTCCGGTATCTGCACCATGCTGAATTAAGTATTCCGCTAAATCTTTACGTCCGATTGCACTGTAATACATTAACGGCGTATTGCCATAATTGTCGAGCGCTTCAATATCGGCTTTTTTTTCTATTAATTTATTGATATGTTTTTTGTCAAAACAGTAATAAACGGGAGTTCTTCCAAATTTATCTTTCAGGTTAGGATTTGCATAATTTTTTAGCAAAAGTTCAAAAAATGTATCATCTTTTTTTATAACAGCATAGTGCAAATATAAATTTTCATCGGGATTCGCACCCATTTCCAATAAAAGTTTGCGCATTTCATTGGTTTTAGCATAATAAAGCGGAGTCTTGCCGTTTTTATCAAGGGCATTGACGTCTGCATCATATGATAAAAGTGTTTTTGCAACTTTTAAATTATTTTTCATAGAACACATGTGCAGAAGAGTTTCACCTTGTGAGGTTAATATATTCGGATCAGCACCCTTTGAGAGCAGAACTAGTCTGTTAAGATTATTATTTGTAAGCAACAGAGGAGTTTTATTATTTATATCCTTAATATTCGGATTCGCGCCTTTTTCAAGAAGAAACATAAGCATATTAGGGTCCTGAGTGTAGAATAATGCCGTTCTGTTGTACTTATCTACAAAATTGATTTCCGCTTTATATTGCAAAAGTTTTTCAATAAGGTCATAATTATTTTCCATTGCTGCAATGTGGATTAATGTCTGCCTGTCCTCATTCATCGAATTAGGGTTAACTCCGAGGTCTAATAATTTCTTAAACGATTCAGGATAGTCAGCCGCGACATGCAAAACCGGATTGCCTTCATCATTCAATATATATGGATTGGCTTTATTTTTCAAAAGCAGTTCTACAAGTTCAGGATTCTGCAGTGATTTATGCAGCGGAGTATCGCCTAATATATCCTGTGTATTAACATCCGGTTTATATTTTAAAAACATTTTAACACTTTTGATGTCAGATTTCTGGCAGGCGATGCTAAAAGGAGATTGACCTCTTTTATTTTTAATATCTATGCTTAGATTGTTTTTTACTAAAAATTCGGAGATATTTACATTTTTAAACTTTGCAGATATATGAAGTAAAGAATCCAGCTCTCCGTTTACCACAGTTAAATCTTTAACCTTCTTTAATGCTTCAATATCACTGTTTTCTATAAATTTTTGAATGTCAGAAAAACTGTACCAAAATTTATTCCCAAAAACAGGACTATATTTAGTTTTATAATTATAACTCGAAAACGTAACAGGCTGAATAAACACTTTAAATCATATCCTCTATTTGTAAAAATTATAAGTTAAAAATTTTAAAATAAACATTTTAGTCGCAAATATGTAAAATTTTGTAACAAAATTTGACAACATAGCAAATTAAATTTTATTTTCGTTTGAATATTATAAATATAACAGGAGGTTATATGAGAATTTTATTTAATACTTACCGGATAAATCCGAATTATCAAAATTATTCTGCAAATAATAAAAATAAAACAGTCCCGATAACCTTTTCCGGAGGGTTCGACTTTGAGGCTGAGTATGAAAAAATCCGTCACACAGAAAGAAACAGGTTTGAAAGATTTATGGGGATCGGCAAAAAGGCAGACAGGGAAAAAGTAAACGAAAGATTAATCGGATTTAATTTAAACAGAGAACAAAATGAAAAACAAAAACAAGAAACCATTGACGCTAAACAAAAAGAAATAGAAGCTCTTGAAAAAAGTATACAGATATCCCGTGAAAAAGAAGAGTTGTTAAAACAACAGTTGGACGAAGCAAAAAAAAATAATTTGAGTAAGGAAGATATTGAAAAAATTAAAGCAGATATAGCAAATGAAGTTGTAGAGCAAATGAAAGCCAAATCTGCATATAAAACAAACAAAGAGAATTTAGAAAAGACCATTGCCATACAAGATTTATTAACCAGTCAAAAATCCGGAACAGGGTGGGCGAAAATTGCCGGCCACGATGGTGAAAACGGAATAAAAAAACAATTGGAAGGATGGTTTATAAATAAATTAGCACTGGAACAGGGCGGTAATAAAGTAACAATGCCAAACAGTATTCTGTTTTACGGTCCGCGCGGCACAGGAAAAACATTTTTTGCACAGGCATTTGCAGAACAGGCAAAATGCAATTATGTGGAAGTTGATACTCTGCAAAGCAATGATGATATTATGACAGACCTGAGAACAGCTGCAAAAGCCGGCAGAAATTTATATGAATCTTCTCCGGATAAGAAAAGGACAATTGTATTATTAGATGAATTTGACTCAATTTCACATTACACGCAGGAAGAATTAAAAGAAATAAAAGCTGGCAAACCGCAGTTTGATGAAGATTTTAATATTGTAGCTCTGAAAAAATTTCTGAAGGATTGCGCTGAAAAATATAAAACAACCGTATTTATGACAACAAATTATCCTTTAAATATTGAATCCCAATTGTTTGAGGAAGGTTGTATTCCTGCAACAGTATACCTTGGCCCTCCTGAAAATGAAAACGTAACGGCACTGTTTAAGTACTACCTGAAAGATGCAACAAATCAACCTTTAGATTATCAAGAATTTACAAGTAAAATTATGGAATACAGAAAAAAAGATACGGCATTCAGTGCCGGCGGGATTGCAAAGATGCTTACAGATCTTATTTCTTCTATAAAAGAAACAGGACAGCAGATTACGCAAAATGATGTTATAAAAGCAATAGCGGCTAAAGGTCCGGATATTAATAAAGAAATGCTCGATAGATTTATTCGCGAAGTTGAAATAATTTCAAAAAAATTACACGTATAAAAGTGATGCTTTATGATAACACTTCAAAGTATAAAATTAAATAATTTGCATAATAAAAATGCTAATGTATTTGCTGGAACTTCTGCCACGGTAAACCGACAGAAATCCGATACTGAAAAAAGTAATCAAACAGATTCCTTTGTAAAAGCACATAAAAAAGAGTTATCCTTATTGTCAGGAGTTATTGTTCTTGCTGCCGGCATAATTACATTTTTAAAGCTCCGGAAAGGGAAAAATAATATAGGTAATGTAAGCGGTAAGACCGGTAATCCGCAGAAAATTCAGCCTGAATTTAAACCGGAAAATAAGACGGAGAATATTTCTGAAACTTATAATCCTGAACAAAAAAATCAAACAGCGCCGGCTGAAAAAAGAAACGATGTTCCTATTTCAGATAGAGAAAAAAAAGAAGCAGCTGCTGAAATTCTCGAAAAAATAAAAAAAATAGTACAAAATCCTGATAAAATTTCTCTGCTTTCGGAAAGTATAAACGCTGAAAATCTTGATTTGTTAACGGATATTACTAACAGTCCTGAGATTTATAAAATAAAAACAGTAAAAGATATAAATGCATATTTAAGCAATTGCAAGTCTGAGAATATTGAGTTTATAAAACAAAAACTTCTCCCGTTGATAGATAAAAACAACTATAAACTAAAACTGGACAGGGGGTTGTTTATCGGACAAATCGCCGGTCATTTAAATGATTCAACCATAGATGTTCTTGATACTGTAGCTCAAAATGCTGAAAATTTAAATCTCAATAAGTTTGAATTAACCGAATTTATTTTGACAGTGAACGAGAAAAACAAAGATTTAATTCCTCTGATAGCGAAGAACGCGGAAAAACTCGGACTTAGAGATTGTTCTGATTCAGAAGATTTTCAAAAGATTTTTGATCTGGGAAAAGAAGGTATTGAAAAATTAATAAAAAGTGAGACAAAATGAGAATTAATCCGATTACTTTTACAAGTTGTACAAATCGAAAATACACTGACTGCAGACCTGTATTCAAAGGGGAATATTATTGCGGGAAATACTATACTGATAATCAGATTAAAACAGCTAAAAAATATCAGTATGTAGATGATTATTATAATCTATTATTCGGAAAATTTCTAGATGAAGAAAGCGGTTTTTTTACATCGTTTGATACTGCGTTTGATAGGGCAATGACGCGCATGAAACCAATCGAGGAACTGGTTGAATATTTTCAGGCAATAAATAAGCAAAAAGATGAAGAACTTGAAAAAATCTCCAAAGATCTATCTGATTTAAAAACTAAACAGCAAGATTTAGACAATGACATTGATGCTATAGCAAAAGATTTAGACAATGAAAAACGGCTTGCCAAAAAGAAAAAAGAAGAGGTTGAAAGCTACCTTGGAATGCAGAAACGTTCCAAGAAAGTCAAGGAAATATTGAATGAAAAGTTTATAAAACTGGCAAAAGCCGAGAATATCGGCGGCGTAAATCAATCAAAGATTACATTTCCAAATGGAATATTGATATCCGGTCTGGATGAAGAATCAATGGCTAATGTTGTTTCATATTGTGCAGACCAATCCGATATGGGGTTAAAAATTATTGATTTTAAAAAAGTTGAACCAAAAAATGTCATAAATGTGTTGGCGAAAACAACTAAAGAAACAAAATTTTCCGGAAGAAGAAACATTATCTATATAAAAAATTTTGATATTTATTCAAAACCAGATATAAATAACGACGAAATTATCCCTAAGCTAAAAGCTCTTTTATCAAATTGCTCTTCGCAAAGAAAATGTACAATATTCATAAATTATGACAAGCCGAAAGAGTTGTCTCCGGAAATAACCGCTGACCACAGATTTGATAAGATAGATGTCACAGATATTAAGTACAAATACAAACCGAAATTTAAACCCTATTACAAAGATTACAAAATGAAATATGGAATAACAAATGATGACGTGGTTGAATTATTCTGCGGAAATTGGGGCTATAATGACAAAGTTTTATGGATAAATTCTCGAAGAACTAAAGATATTAATGCTGTTTTGGATAACATTATTGCGATAAAAGAACTTAAAAAATTTAAAAATGTTGAAAAGCTGCAATGCCCTGAGCCTGAAGAATTACACCTATTAACCGGATTTAAAAATACTTACGGACGTACTGACGGGTACAGATATATATACGAAAAGAAATTAGATTATTAAATCTTCGGAGCGTTTATGAAACTCTTACCACTAAAGAATCAGTATGACATAAGTTTTCAAGCAGGCTTGAAACCAGAGTTTATGAAGGAAATAAAAAATTTAAATCCGAACGCCGCGGTAAACAATTTTAAATTATATAATATTGAAAGTGAATTTTCGGATAATAAAATAATCGCCTGGTGCTGCAGTAAGGTTCTGGATATACTAAAAGAAATAAACAAAAAAAATAATACAAATTTAGGTTTTCCAAAAGCTATTTTCGTGGAGGATTTTAAAAATTTAAAAATTGATACTGATAATATAATCGGGTTTTCAACATTTCAACCTTCAAGAATCAATAAGCGTGATACAAGAATTTATCCTGAACAAACAATATTTTTCAACAAGAATTTTAACTGGGATTTAATTGATTTCTATGCAGATACTGAGTTTTTAAACAAAAATTTGCCAACCAATCATTTTCTAGATGTATTTGTCCATGAATTCGGCCATGCGGCACATTCTTCAAATATCTTAAAAAAGTGTGGAGTAAAACGTTATTTAAAATTTCTGGATAATATAAAGGACAGAAGTTTAATAGAAGAATACAATGAAACTTTTTCGGAACAATTATCATCAATATGCAGCTATGCCAAAAGAAATCCGCTTGAAACAATAGCCTGTCACTTTTCAAAATCCGTATTGGAAATTGTAAATAAAAATAATCTTTCAGTAAATACAGACTTTAAGATTTGCCACCCGTATGATTCAAAATATAAAATAATGAATATTATAAATTCCTTAAAAAAGAATACTGAAAAAGAAAGTTTTTTGACATTTTTAACAGGAGTATGGAATGGAAAGGCTATAAAGCCTAAAAAGTAAAGACTTGACTGATAAGTTTTACAATTGGACAAGATGCTAAAATACTATTATTTTAATCGTAGCATATTTGTTAACCGCCACAGGTTTTACAAGGGCGTCCGCCCTGTTTTTGAGCTTCTTTTTTCTCGATTTTGATACATTTTTTGCAGCGGACAGCGTGGTGGCAGTTTACTGAATGATAAATTTTTGAATCGGGATTAAACACAACAGTTTCAGCAAATACAGTTAATGAAAAATTCAAACAAATAATTATAAGAATACTTATAAACTTTTTCATTTTTATCCCTTTTTTAATTGTGCTGAAAACGATATATCAGTATTTAGCAACCAATAAAAAACGGAGCAGCAGGGATTTGAACCCTGGATGCAGGTTAGACCCACATAACACCTTAGCAGGGTGCCGCCTTCAGCCACTCGGCCACTACTCCATTTTTCTTATTCTTTTTTCATGCCGGCTTGTCCAGCCTTATATTTCATAATATATCATAAATATTTTTTTTCGTAAACGGTTTTATTTATTTTTTTTCTGACTATAATATTATTAATGATTTATGCTTAAGAAAGGTTTTTAATATGATTGAAATGAAAGTTATGGGTATTGCGCTTGACACAAGAACGGGGTCTCCTATTGTGGTTCTTCATGATAAAGAAAACAGAAAAGCGCTTCCTATTTGGATTGGATCAGCCGAGGCCAGCGCCATTATCAGAAAAATTGAAAATCTCGCAGTCGCGCGTCCGATGACTCACGATTTGATTATTAATATCGTAGAAAAAGCAGGATATCACCTTGATAAAATAGAGATTAACGATGTCGAAAAAGATACTTATTATGCTACTTTGTATTTAAAAAATGATAAGGATGAAGTTTTGGAAATTGATTCACGGCCTTCGGATGCTATAGCGCTTGCAATCCGCGTTGATGCACCGATTTTTGTTACCGCAAATGTTATTTCAAACGGATCTGTTTCGACTGATTCTGCAAAAGACGAAGAAGAAGCTCAGGAATTTAAGAAATTTGTCCAGAGTATTAAGCCTTCCGATTTTGCTAAACTGATGAAAGATAACGATCATCACGAAAGCGATCAGTAATATTTTAAAAAAGCCTCAAAGTTTGAGGCTTTTTAGTTATTTTAAATATTTAACCGTTCCGTTAATAACTTTTCCTAGAAGTTTTGCTCCTTTTTCCAGTAACAATGTTCCCGGCACTTTTGAATCGAATTTCACGGAATTTGTTATTGTGGTTCCGGAAGGAAGCGTGAATTTAACCGGTTTTGAAGGGGCGGTCTCTTCTGCCACCTCCGCAAATTTTGAGGTTACATCAACGCCGTTTATTATAATTCTGGTTGGCCTATTGTTATTTATTATCATATTACTGCCAAAATTATTCATATATATGTTTATTTTATTACGAACGGTAAGAATTAAATCTTCTATAGTATTTTTACCTTTTAAAATTAAGTCATCAGGGGTAGATATAAGTTTACCTTCAACATTGGAATTTTTGAGTGCAATTTTGCCGTTTATAACAGAAATTTCACCTTTAACAGTTGAATCTTCAATTTTTATCCCGCCGGTTGTTGTTGAAACATCTCCGGAGACTGAAGAGCAGTTTAAGACACGGATATTACCACTTGTGACTTTCACATCTCCCTTAACTTTTGTATCGGTAAGCGTAATGTTTCCGCTTATTGCCTCTAAAGCATCTTTAACTTTACAAGATTCAACGTCTATATTTCCGCTAAGAGTTGATGCACCGTGTTTCAGTGTAGAATCAAAAGCCTCAATATTTCCGGACATGGTAGAAATGTGGGAATCAACGACTTTATTGTCAAAAAACATATTAGAGCACATGCTTGAATATCTTGAAGTAAATGCGACCTGAGATGGTCTGGCTTGAATTCGCGGGCTATAGCCTACTTTTGTAATCATTTTTTCTCCTTTAATGTTGTGTATCTTTTATTAAAACTGAAAAATAAATTTTTTGCTGTAAATTTGTAAACTTTGTAACGAAAAAACTGTTTTGTGAAATTCGTAAACTGCAAAACTTTTTATATATTTGAGAGAGAGTAACAGCAAATTGTTTTAACCTGCTAATGCAGGCTATAAACAGTAACACAAGAGGTAACAATGTTAGATTCTATTAAGGCCGTACAGGCACAGCAAATCTACAGAGTTCAGCCCGTCGCATTCAATGACGGCTCCAACGGGCGGCAGCAAAAGACTTCTGAGACCAATTTCTTTGCAAACGGTGCACACAACCTAAATTACCCGTCGGTCAAAGGAAGTGAGACCTTGGGAAGGTCCTTGGATTTGTTAGCTTAATATTTCTTAATATTTTGTCGATTTCAGGCAATTTTTTGATTACCCTATACTTTATTATAGTATAGGGATAAATTAATATGGGGAATTAATTATGACACTATCTGTCGGGAATATTTTAGGGGCACTGAAAATAAATTATGCCGGTCAAATCGGGAAAGTTGATGCAATACAGGCACAGAACTTTTTCCAGAATGCAACAACAGCCGGACAGACTATTGATTTAAACCGTCCGGAGCACAGGAATTCAACCCCTTACGGTGATTCTCCAAACACTGGCAGACTTTATTATCTTGCGTAATCAATGCAATCTCGAATATATATAAACAGAACCGCGGGTTTCGTGCCTGCGGTTCTGTTTTTTTAGAAGAAGCCTACTTGCAAAAGAAGTTTGTTAAATTTTCATTGCTACCACTCCTCGAAATCAGAGATTTTGTTACCTCTCACAAAACATGACATTTAGTCACCTTTTGTTCGGCAGAGTCTCAAGTGGAGGACAAAAATCTTATAAGAAAATATCACGTCATTCCGGAAGCGTAGAAAAACAAATTGAGACAGAAGTCGAAATATAGTTTTTCAAGCTATGCGGAATCGCATAACCGTCGCATCTAACGATAATAGGATTCTGTGGATTTTTGTTGTGCAAGTATGTCCAACCGACAATACACCAACAACCCTATTTTGTTGCAAAGGAAGAGAGCAAATAAACTATCTTTATTCACGATATTAACCCTCTCCTGTCCTCCGGACACCCTCTCCCAGAGGGAGAGGGTGGGAAGAAAACGCTTAAACTTTTCAACCTTTCCCCTAAATTGCCCTTTCCTGCTTCACTTTATTGCGCTTAACGTCTTATTATAAGTCGCAACAATCCTACTCTTGAATAATTTCGTATAAACTTGGGGCTTCCTGAATACTTACATTATTCTGCGGAATACGTAAAACTTTTGCCCTGATTGTTCTATTGGCATATTCAATTTCAATAATATCGCCTTCTTTTAACTGTTTTCCCGCTTTTGCCGGATTCCCGTTAACAAAAACCCGACCCATATCAGAGACCTCATTGGCAACGGTTCTGCGCTTTATTAATCTTGATACTTTTAAAAATTTATCTAACCTCATATTTACATTCTATCATGCAAAACTCATTTATGATATAATCTTTTTAGATATAAACGGAGTTCTCTATGAAAAAATATTTAGCATTTATTGTATTTATATTGTTAATATTTGCGCAGGGCTGTTTTGCTGAGGATATAAAGTTTGTTCAGGTAACTGACAGCCATTATACAAGGGATAATGAATATGCAAATAAAGTTTTAAAAGCAACGGTTAAAGATATAAATAAACTGCAGGGGGTTTCTTTTGTAGTTTTTACCGGTGATAATATTAACAGAGCAAAAGAAGAAGATTTGATTGCTTTTGTGAGAATAGTAAATAAGCTTAAGGTTCCTTATTATATGGTAATAGGAAACCATGAAGTTTTTAAAACTAACGGGCTTTCAAAGCAGCGGTATATGGAAGTCATAAAAGAACATAACTTTCTATTCAGGCAGCGTACCCCTGATTATTACTTCAGAAAAGGTCCTTTCGGTTTTCTGATTGCTGACGGGGCAAAAGAAGTTATCCCTGGAGCAAACGGGTATTTTAAAGCTTCTACGCTTGAATATGTTGATAAGCAATTGACAAAACATGATAACCTTAAATTTGTTATATTTCAGCATTTCCCGCTGATAGAACCTAAGCATTCTTCGTCCCACAGTACATACAAGGCTGAGGAATATCTTGAGCTTTTGAACAAACATTCAAACGTGATTGCTATAGTATCAGGACATTATCATATGAACAGCGAAAAAATGCAGGACGGAATTTATCATATAAATACTCCGGCGCTTATTGTTCTGCCGCACCAGTATAAGATTATAGATATAAATTTAACAAAAGGGTTTTCCCCTATGATATATACGCAGCTTAGAGAAGTTACGGTAGAATAGAGGGATTCTTGCATTTTTTTGTCAATAATATTATAATTAAACCAATAAGTAAGAGACATAAAAGGAAACAAAGCAATAATGAATGAGACGGGCAATATATTCTTTAATTTGTTTGTAATAATATTTTTGTTATTTTCAAACGGATTTTTTGTTGCATCTGAATTTGCGATGGTAAAAGTCCGAAAAACAAGAATAGAACAGTTGGTAAAGGAAGGAAATTCCACTGCCAAAATAGCACAGGAAGCGTTATCCGACTTAGATAAATTTATTGCGGCGGTTCAACTCGGGGTCACGATATCCAGTATCGGCTTAGGTTGGGTCGGCGAAGGAACGCTTGCAAGAATAATTGAACCGATATTTTCGTTTCTGCCTGGAATTAGCCAGAACATTGCAACACATACGGTTTCAGTCTCATTATCATTTGCGCTGATAACCTTCCTCCACGTTGTAATAGGTGAACTTATACCGAAATCAATTGCACTTGAATATACGGAAAAAACAGCACTTATTGTTGCTCGTCCGATGCAGTGGATTACTGTTGTGTTTAATCCTTTTATCTGGTTATTAAACGGATTTGGAAATTCTTTACTGAAAATGTTCCATATTCCGCATTCCCATAAAGGTTCTATGGTACATTCGACAGAAGAACTTGACATGCTGGTTAATGCAAGCTACGACGGCGGCGTTTTGAATGAAACAGAAAAAGATATGCTGCATAACGTATTTAAATTTTCAGACTTGACGGCAAAACAGGTAATGATTCCGAGAACTGATATGGTTTGTATTCCGGAGGATATGAGTTTTGAAGATTTGAATAATCTTGCGGCAGAAAGCCAGTATACAAGATACCCGGTCTATAGCGAAGATATCGACCATATTACAGGGTTGATTCACGTAAAAGATTTGTATTCTCTTTCTATCAAAAATCAGGAAAGGCCTATAAAAAGTCTTTTACGAGAAGTTCTTCTTGTTCCTGAAACAATGACTATGGATAAGCTTGTCCTTGAATTCAAAAAACGCAAAGGCCAGATGGCAATAGTTGTGGATGAATTTGGCGGAACTTCCGGATTAATTACACTGGAAGATGTACTGGAAGAAATCTTTGGAGAAGTTCAGGACGAATTTGACGAAGAAGAAGAGTGTGATATTAAAGAAATTGAAACTGATAAATTCATTGCAAACGCTATGATGCGGCTTGATGAGATGGCTGAATTCTTTAATATATCGGAAGATGCCATCGACGATGAAGATATTGATACCATTGGTGGTCTGGTCGTAAAACTGTTAGGCAGGATTGCAAATGTTGGGGACTCGGTTCAGTTTGAGAACTTGACCTTTATTGTTAGAGAAATAGACGGGGCAAGAATTACAAAACTCGAAATTATAAGAAAACCAGTGGAAGAAGAAGAAACAAAAGAGGAAGAATCTGAAAAATGATAAATATAGCACTTGGATTCGACAGTAATTTTGCGCCCTACGCTGCTACAACAATTAAATCAATACTTCTGCATAACAAAAATGTAACTTTTTATTTGATGTATGACAACCTGAAAAAGTCAGACATAAAAAAGATTAGTTCAATAATTGAAAGCCATAACGAAAACTATCATTGGATTGATATGTCAGGGGAATTCAATGACTTGTTCACAGGCTGCTGGAAATCGAAAACGCTGTATTTCCCTCTGAAACTACCTTCCCTTTGTAAGGATGACAGAATTTTGTTTCTTGATGCGGATACCTTTATTCTTGGCGATTTAAGTAAATTTTACAACCAGCCCCTCGACGGATATTACCTCGCTGCTGTAAATGATTACGGTATGCTGAGCGATTTAAAAACAAATAACAAATTAAAACTTGCCGATAAAACAGTTGATATAAACGAATATTTTCAAAAAATCCGCAACTGGAACAACACAGATATGCAGCGGTATTTCAACAGCGGCATGCTGTTGATGAATTTGGACGAAATGCGCCAAAACAAAGTTGAAGACAAAATGCTTGAAAGTTTAAAGTATAACAGTTTTGCTTTTCCGGATCAGGACTGTATAAATTTCGTCTGCCATGACCACGTTAAAATCGTCGAACCTAAATTCAATTTTATGGTTCTTTGCCGCTCAACCTGGGACAGACTTGATGATGAGCAAAAAGAAAAACTTCTGCCGTATAAAACGGAAAAGGAGCGTCCTTTAATTATCCATTACCTTTTAAAACCATGGAAAAAGCCGCATGAGAATATTCCGTTTTCAAAAGAATATAAAAGAGTAAAATCTGCTACTCCATATAAAAATCATTTATCAAGGCAGGAAATATTCCAGTTTAGAATAAGTAAGAGGGGAACATATCTCATACTTTTCAATAAAACTCTTCTAAAAATATAAAACTTTCAAGCTATGCAAAATTGCAGTACCGCCACGAGATATGGGATTTCGGGCGGTTTCTAGGATAACATCAATGTAAAGTGTGAATACCATATTTTATAAGGAATGTGATGAGTGAGTGCCGGAAGAATTTGCTATAAGACCCCTCACCCGAATTTCTAAGCTCACTGAGGTTCGCTAAGAAATTCTACACTCAGCACAAGGCATACAGGGTCACACGCTTCGCACAGCTCAGCGGTTCCCTTTGTATCCCTCGCCCCTTGAGGGAGAGGGAAGAATTTGTTAATGAGCGTTAGCGAATTTACAAATTCGGGTGAGGGGTTCAATAAAAAATAAGAGTCTTTTCACTCTTCCCCTCACTATTTTTCACCCTCTCCTGTCCTGCGGACACCCTCTCCCAAAGGGAGAGGGTATAAAAGAAAGCCTTTCAACTATTCACCTGTTCAACCCTTCAGCCTTTCAACTAAAACTTGCACTTCACTCCTCACTCTTCACCTCTCACTTTCCAAAGGCTGGATTGCTTCGCTGTCGCTCGCAATGACGTATTCTATGCTTCCGGAATGACGTAAATACTATTAACATCGCCCCCTCACCCCTACCCCCTCTCCCAAAGGGAGAGGGGAGAAGAAAACCGTTTATCCGTTCAGTTTTCAACTACTTTATATTGATCCCTTCACTCCTCACTCTTCACTCTTCACTCTTCACTCCTCACTCTTCACTCCTCACTCTTCACTCCTCACTTAACTGTACTTAATGTCTTATAGTCCTAACGACATGTCCATTCAGTACTATATCCCCTACACACTTTAGTAAAATTTTAACTTTTCCTCTTTTTAAATGATGTGGCAAAACCCGAATGTTATAGAATAGAAATGTAAAGAAATTTTAACAATCGGGTAAATTAATGGATCAAAGTTTTGATTTCACATCTTACAACAACATAAAAAGAATGTCTGAAGAAGAATTAACGGCTTTGTGGGAGGAATATTTTAAGGACAAAACAAATAAAGAAGCCCGCGACACGCTGATTGTTCAATATATTTACCTGATAAGATACGTTGTGGGAAGGGTTAAGGTGACGCTTCCTGCCACTATTTCCATTGAGGATATTGCCGGATACGGGGTGGAAGGGCTTATTAATGCTATTGAAAGATATTCCCCGCAGAAGAATACAAGGTTTGAAACCTACGCACTTATCAGAATCAGGGGGGCAATTTTAGATAAAATCCGCTCTGAAGATTTTCTTCCGAGAAGCGTGAGAAAAAAACTTAAAGAAATTAAAAATGCTCAGGAAGAATTAAAGCAGACTCTCGGTCGAATGCCGACAACCGCAGAAGTTGCGCAGGCGCTTGATATGGAGCCGGAAAAAGTTACCCAGATTTTATCGGAAGATGCTACAATGACGTCTATTTACGATAAAAAGGGCAATACTGATGATAGTGTTGAAATTATAGATACAATTCAGGATACGCATAAATTAAATCCGCAGGAGCAGATGGAAGAAAAGAACGTTAAATACGAACTTGAAAAAGCTCTGAAGCGGCTTCCGGAACGTGAACGCATTATAATGGTTTTATATTATCAGGAAAACATGACTCTGAAAGAAATCGGCGCGACAATAAATATGTCAGAATCGCGTGTCTGCCAGCTTCACGCGCAGGCAATTATGAAACTTAAAAACATTCTCAGCGAAAACAGAACTTCCCGCATGCGCCAGAGTATTATCGCGTAATATCGTAATCGAATATTACAAAGTCAATTCGTCTGTCACTGAATCCTTTTTGAGAAACATTTTCCTTAAACGGCATCATATTGCCGTAGCCCAGTGCAAAAATTCTATCAGGGTTAATTTTTCCGATTTTTACAAGATAATCGGCGACAGCAGTTGCCCGCGCTATTGAAAGTTCCCAATCAGTCTTGTATATTCCGCTATAACTGAGGACTTCATCGGTGTGGCTTTCTATAACGCAGTTATTGTCATAATTTTGCAGAACTGATATTATGCCGTTTAAAATAGTTGCGCCTGAGGGTTTAATTTTATTGCTTGCGGTGTTGAAAAATAAATCTTCTTCTATGCTTAAGATGAGTCCTCTCGGAACAGCAGTATAGGCGACAGTGTTATCTTTTGGAAGGACTGCTGAGAGCGCATGGTAGATTTCCCGGAGTTTATAGTCATACTTTGTCCTCAGGTATAAATTAGGTGCACTCAAAGCCGGATATAAGCTATATGCAAATAAACAACAGGATATAATTATTTTAAGGAAGTCTTTCAACTCAACGCACCTCTATCCGGAATATTATGAAACAATGGGTGACGGATAACTATTCTCCTGCAAGATTATATGGCAGGCGTATTGCGTTCTATAACAAAAATTGCATTAAAAGTTTTTTTTAGTTATAATTTCCCTGACGTGACAATTATGCATAAAGAAAGGGAAAAGGATATGTCTGATAAAAAATTAGCAACAATCGGAGTTTTCGGAGGTTCAGGATTTTATAAATTTCTTGATAACATAGAAGAAGTAAAAGTTGAAACGCCTTACGGAATGCCGAGTGATAATTTATTAATCGGACAGATTGGACCGCATAAGGTGGCATTTATGCCTCGTCACGGCAGAAACCATACTATCCTGCCTCATTTAATCAACTACAGAGCAAATGTCTGGGCAATGAAATCAGTTGGTGTAGAAAGAGTGATTTCACCGTGTGCGGCAGGAAGTTTGCAAAAACATGTAAAACCGGGAGACTTTGTAATCTGCGACCAGTTTGTAGACTGGACTGACGGCAGAAAAACAACATTCTTTGAAGGCCCTGTAGTTACTCACCCGTCTGCAGCTGATCCTTATTGTCCTGAATTAAGAAAACTGGCTATTAAAACAGGTAAAGATTTAGGTATAACTATTCATGAAACAGGAACTGTTGTCGTAATAAACGGCCCGAGATTTTCAACAAAAGCTGAATCGAAATTCTTCACAAATCAGGGCTGGGAAGTTATTAATATGACGGCGTTTCCGGAAGCATATCTCGTTAAAGAAGCTGATATGTGTCCTTTAAATATTTCTTTAATTACAGACTACGATGCAGGTCTTGTCGGCGATGTTCCGCCAGTTTCGCACCATGAAGTTATTGAAGTGTTCAATTCAAACCTTGCAAATCTTAAAAACTTACTCTTTAATATGATTGAACAGATTCCTGCTGAAAGAAAAGAGTGCGAATGCGCGCTGACTAAAAAGAAATCACAATTATAGGTTATAAAAAATGATTCAAGGCTTAATCAACGGTATAAATAACATATTCCTGCTTTTTTATGTGGTTATTCTTTTGAGAATATTCTTAAGCTGGATACCGAATGTAGATTGGTACAAGCAGCCGTGGTTCACAATAAGGAATGTTGCTGATGCGTATTTAGGTATATTTAGGAAATTCATTCCGCCTTATGCGGGATTGGATTTCTCGCCGATTGTGGCTCTTATTGTGCTTCAAATTATACAGCAGCTTATAATTTATGCGGTTGCAATAATAGGTGGATTGGTATGAAAATTATAATCTTCGGGGCAACGGAAGTCGGCTGCCTTTTGGCTACGGAATTTTTTGAAGATCACGATATCACGATTATAGATAAGGAAGAAAATAGAACTGACGAATTCTCCAAACTTGATATTAGCTTTGTTACCGGTAATGTCTGCGATATCGGGACATTAAAATGTGCTGAAGTCGAAAATGCGGATGTATTTATTGCATGCACGGCAATTGATGAAGCAAATATTGTTGCCTGCCTTTCGGCAAAACGTATCTGCGGCATCAGGACGATTTGTTTTGTAAGCAAAGAGGAATATAAAAATACTCTCTATTTTGAAAAAAATAATATAAATACAGGCGACTTTTTCATTGATTACATAATCTGGCCGGAAGAACTTTTGACTCAGGATATATTTAGAATTGTGACAGTTGCAAAGGCGCTTGATGTTGAAAACTTTGCAGACGGCAACGCAAGGTTGCTGGAATATAAAGTTACTCCTAATTTAAAAATCGTCGGACAAAAGATTAAAGACTGCGGATTCACCAATGACACGATTATAGTCGGGATTACAAGAAACAGTGAGCTGTTTATACCGAACGGGGACACGGAAATCTTAGCGGATGACAAACTCATTTTTATGGGGACGGCGCATTCTCTTGATATTCTTGCGGGAACGTTTTTCCACGAAAAAGAAATTGTCAAAAACGTTGCAATAATCGGCGGCGGTACGGTTGGTTTTATGCTTGCCAAAAACCTTGAGACTCTGAAAATTAAAACAAAAATAATAGAAAGAAACTATCCGCGCTGTGAATATCTTGCGCAGGAATTAAAGAACACTCTGATAATCCACGGCGACGGAACTGATTTAAAACTTCTTGATGAAGAGGAAATCGGGTCAGCCGACGTTGTGATAAGCGTCACCAATAACGATGAAAAAAATCTTCTCTGTTCGCTTCTGGCAAAACAGTTGGGCGTAAATCGGGTTATTGCAAGAGTTGCAAAAGTTTTGAATATACCGCTTTTTGAAAAAGTTGGTATTGATGTTGCGATTTCGCCTAAGAATTCAGCGCTCGCGGAGGTTAAAAATGATTTAGCCGAGAATAACGTGGATATTCTGGCAACCGTTGAACAGGGGCTTGGCGAGGTTTTGGAAATCAGAGTGAAACCGGAATTTGACGGCAGAAAGGTTATGGAATTAAAATTTCCGACCCCTGCAATTATCGGGGTAATTCAGCGCCATAACAAAGTAATTATTCCTTATGGTATGACGGAATTAAAATACGATGATATTTTGATTATCTTTACAAGAGCGGAAGATGGCGATGCTGTAAAGGAATTTTTTAAGGCAGGGAGCAGCAAATAATGCGAATAAATTATATTGCAACCGCACTCGGTATAATATTGATGTATATAAGCCTTGTGATACTTGTACCGATAATTGTAGCGTTGATTGACGGAGATTTCAGCTCAATAATACCGTTTTTTACTGCAAGCGTAATATCCGCATCTTCAGGGTTTGCTATAAAAAAACTTTTACAGGGTGAAGAAATTCCGGAAAATCTAAACGATATAAAAAAAGCGGAAGCCTTATTTATAGTTGCGGTTTCGTGGATACTGTTCGGGGTAATTTCTGCGATACCGTATTTATTTTACAATCTGAGTCCGTTGGACAGTTTATTTGAATCTGTATCAGGAATTACAACAACAGGTGCTACAATCATAACTAATTACGATTACCCGAAAGCCTTCTTTTTCTGGCGGTCATTTACCCAGTGGCTCGGGGGTTTAGGAATAATCGTGTTATTCATAGCGATATTGCCACAGTTTGCGGTTGCCGGACGACAGATGTTTTTCGCAGAAGCTCCGGGGCCGACGGAGGATAAATTTACTCCGAGAATCAGGAACACTGCATCTGCCCTGTGGAAAATTTATACCGGATTGACTATCATTCAGATTGTACTTTTAATTTTTGGCGGAATGCCGTTATTTGATTCAATATGTAATTCGCTATCGACCGTTGCCGCTGGGGGATTTTCGCCGAATCCCGAAAGTATTATGGGATATCATTCAAACTATATAACCTGGGTTACAATTGTTTTTATGTTCCTGGCCGGAACCAGTTTCAACTTACTTTATAAGGTTATAAACAAAAAAAATCCGTTATTATTATTTAAAAATGATGAATTCAAATTATATACTTTAATATTTCTTGTATTGAGCGGATTGATTGCAATTGCGCTGGTCGTGAACAATAATTATTCAATATTTGAAGGAATAACGCATGCACTTTATCAGGTAATAACACTTATGACCTCAACGGGAAGTGCAAGTGTTGATTTTGCTAAATGGGATATCACGGCAAAACTGTTGCTATTCATAGCGATGTTCACAGGAGCATGCGCAAGTTCAGCCGGCGGCGGCATAAAAATTGCAAGATGGGCGCTGGTGTTTAAATCTTTGAAAGCTGAACTTGTGAGAATTCTCCATCCGAATGCAATAGTTAATATAAAAATGGATAACGTGACTGTTGCGCCTGAGGTTATCAGACAGACAATTGTCTTTATAATGTATTATTTTATGATATTTGCAATCGGAGCGCTTGCGATAGGTTTGCTGGAACAAGATGCCGCAATCGGACTTACAAGTTCTATAACATCTGTGGGAAACATCGGCCCGGGGTTTGGAACAATAACAGGCCCCATGGGCAGTTTTAGTTCACTTCATCCTGTATCAAAGATGATAATGATTGCATCAATGCTAATCGGCAGGCTTGAAATCATTCCGTTTTTTGTAATGCTGGAAGCTGATTTCTGGAATTTTAAAGACAATTAAAAAACATACAATTTCCTTTATCGGAATGATTAAAATGAACAATTAATATGGTTTAATCGTTAGTATATTGTTGAGGATAACAGGCTTGAAAACTAACGTTAAACTAAAAATATTTATCCTTTTAGGTGCTGTAATGTTAAGTGTGTGCAGTTCTGATGCAGCCGAGAAATATGCCGCTATACAAAAAGGGGCAAAACTTAATATTTCTGACTGCATTCAGATTGCCCTGAAAAACAGTCCGCTAATAAATAAGGCTTATTACAACTATCACGTTTCAAAAAATGATGAAAAGTTAGCAAGAACAGCCTTCTTCCCGACAATAGGTGTAGGTACGGGATATACTTATAATACCTCAACATCTGATAGACGGTTTAATTACAACAATAATAACGATTCTTATACGGCACAGGCAACTCTGAGCCAGCTTATTTTTAATTTCGGCAAAACCAACGCCCAGATAAAGATGCAGAAATTTAATAAAATAGCTGCGATGTACAATTTTGATGACGTTGTACTGGATACGATTCTCGGCGTAAAAACATATTACTACAGCGTGCTTGCGGCAAAGGCAACCGTTGATATCAACAGAGCCAACGTCCAGATTAATGAGAGGAATTACCAGAGGACAAAAGCCTATTTTGATCAGGGAATACGTTCTAAAATCGACCTTGTAAATGCAGAAGTAAATTTAAGCGATTCAAAAGTTACGCTTGTAAATTCTATCAAGGCATACCAGAATGCCATAGTTCAATTGAATAATTCTATGTATGTTGCCTACACCCCTGAATACGAAATTTCCGCAACGGAAACCTTCAACTTCCAGCAAAAAGAAATCCCTGTAAATTTGCAAAAAATTTCTGAAAAAAGAGATTTAAGCAAAACCCCTGCCCCTGTATCCGACGCAACCTTAACATCTAAAGTTGAGAAAATGGATGTTATTGAAACTTTCAAATTCAAGCCGTTTCCTTATACATTTGAGGAATGTGTAGAAAAAGCAAAAGAAAACCGTCCGGATTTGAAAGCATATAAAGCAACACTTGAAGCAATGAAACAGTCGTTACTTTACATCAAGCGCCAGTATTATCCTGAAATTTCTGCAAGTGCAGGCTATAATTACAGAAACCAGTATAATACGAATTCCTTCAATGTAGGTGTAAACCTTTCAAGTTCGGTGAACATTTTAAGCGAGAAATATCAGATTGATAACGGAAAATTACAGGTAAAACTTGCACAGAATGAAATAGATTTACTGGAACAAAACATCTATTTTGAAGTTCAAAATGCCTACATAAATATGGTACAATTAGAAAAACAAATTCCGCTTCTTGCAGTCAAGGTAAAGCAGACGTTTGAGAATTTTGAACTTGCTGACGGACGCTACGCGGTCGGAATCGGCGACTACATCCAGTTACAGGATGCAAGGGTAAACTATAACAATGCCCAGCAATCGTATGTTCAAACTGTTTACAACTACAATGTTGCAAGGGCAAACCTTGAAAAATTAATAGCATTACAGCAGGAAATTACTGTTAACGTAGAGGACAAAAGAGGATGAAACTAAAGAAAAAATATGTAATAACATTAGTTATAATCGGGGCGCTTCTGTGTTCCGGATTTACATATAACGCATTCAAAAAACGTGTCAGATATCACACAAGACCGCTTAAGAAATGCACAATAACGCAGGTGGTAGAAGCATCCGGCACAATTAACCCTGTAAACACCGTATCAGTCGGTTCAACCGTATCAGGGCTAATTCAGGATATCTATGTTGACTTTAATTCACAGGTTAAAAAAGGTCAGATTTTAGCAAGAATTGATCCGAGAACATTTGAAGCAACAGTTCAGCAAAATCAGGCGCAGATTGCAAACGCGCAGGCAAATGTTGCAAGATTAAAAGCCGTAGTTGATTATGATAAAGTTATGTACGAACGCTACAAAAATCTTTACGCAAAGAATTTCGTTGCAAAAAGCGAACTTGACCAGTATAAAAGCACCTACTATTCTGATTTAGCGCAAATGCAGGCGGCACAGGCGCAGGTTAGACAGTATCAGGCAAACTTAAAAACCGCTCAGACAAACTTAGGTTATACGGAAATCATTGCACCTGTAGACGGAACAATTGTATCAAGAGAAATCGACGTAGGGCAGCCGGTTGCCGCAAGCTTTCAGGCTCCGCAATTATTCACAATCGCGCAGGATTTGACAAAAATGCAGATTGAAGTAAGCGTCTCGGAAGCCGATATCGGAAAAGTTCAGGACGGGCAGGACGTAACCTACACCCTTGACGGCTATCCTGACAGCCTCTTCCACGGAAAAGTTACACAGGTGAGAATTTCTCCGACAACAGTTTCCAATGTCGTAACTTACACTGTAATCGTAAACGTCAATAATGACGACCTTAAACTTATCCCGGGTATGACAGCGAACGTTTCAATTATCACGGATAAGAGCGAGGATGTAATGTGCGCCCCGAGTATTGCATTGAAGTTTAATCCTAATACTGACGGCACACGCTATAAAACACAGGGTATCTGGGTTCTGGAAAAACGTAAGCCTAAACGTGTGACAATTGAAACAGGCGCAAGCGATGATACCAATACAGAAATTATCTCAAAAGAATTAAAAGAAGGCGACAGAGTAATCGTGGATTCCTCGCTCACAAGCAGTAAAGATAAAACCAACCAGCGCCGCAGAGGCCCAAGAATGTTCTAACGTCAGGCACGGTCAGAAGCTTGCGGCACAGACAACAGGCCACTAAATACGGAGAAAATATTGAGTCTAATAGAAGTAAAAAATGCAATAAAAACATATCAGACAGGAGAGGATAGTTTCAATGCCCTTAACTGTGTTTCGCTCTCAATTGAACGCGGGGAATTTGTTGCGATTATGGGTGCGTCAGGCTCCGGGAAATCCACATTTATGAATATGCTCGGGACCCTTGACAAACCAAATTCCGGAAGTTATTTCCTGGACGGAATTGATATGCTTTCTCTGGATTCAAATCAGCTTGCGGATGTAAGAAACGTCAAGATGGGATTCGTCTTTCAGGGGTTTAACCTTATATCAAGAACGAGCGCGCTGGAAAATGTTCAGCTGCCGATGATATATAAAGGGATTCCGGAAGCCGAAAGAATCAGGCGAGCAAAAAATGCGCTGAAAATCGTCGGGCTTGAAAAACGCGAGGACCACATGCCAAATCAAATGTCAGGCGGTCAGCAGCAGAGGGTTGCGATTGCGCGTGCAATTGTCAACGATCCACCTTTAATATTAGCGGACGAACCGACCGGAAACCTTGATACAAAAACAAGTATTGAGGTTATGGAGTTTTTCGTGAACCTCAATAAGCAAATGGGAAAAACAATTGTCCTTGTAACTCACGAACCAGACATTGCGGAATACTGCGGCAGAATTGTAAGATTTAAGGACGGAAACATAATTTCTGATGAAATAAATAAAAATCCTCACCCTGTCACAACTAAAATGGAGGATTACGTACTGTGATAGATTTTAAATCAACGCTTATTATGGCAATAAGGTCATTAAAGATTAACAAAATGCGCTCAATCCTCACGAGTCTCGGTATTATTATCGGAGTGAGTGCTGTTATCATAATGCTCGCTGTCGGAACCGGCGCAAGTAAAAAAATTGCAAAAGATATGGAATCTATGGGCAGCAATCTTCTTATGATACGTTCGGCTTCCGCAACCTCAGGCGGCGTCAGGATGGGCTTTGGAACAAAGCCTTCTTTAACCCTGAAAGATGCCGAAGCCATCGAAAAAACTGCCAGAGGCGTTCTTGCGGTTGCACCTTATTCATCGGGCACAGCTCAACTCACTTACGGGAATCAGAACTGGTCTACCACTATCGGCGGAACTACAGCATCATATCTTTTTATCAGAAATTACGAAATTTTATCGGGCAGAAATTTTATTAAAGAAGATATTAAAAATAACACAAAAGTCGCAATTATCGGGAACACAGTTGCGAACGAACTTTTCGGCGATGTTGATCCTCTTAATAAGACAATGCGTATCGGAAACGTTCCATTTAAAATTATTGCGTTGCTTAAAACAAAAGGGCAGAGCGGAATGGGAATGGATCAGGATGATTTAGTTTTTATCCCGATTACAACAGCGCAGAAAAAAGTTTTCGGGACTGATTTTCCGGGTTCAATAAAGATGATTAACGTGAAAGCACAAAGCGACACTTCTATGAAAACCGCAGAAGAAGATATAGATGAAATTCTCACAAAACGCCACAACATAGGAAAAAATCAGGACAAAGATTTTGAAATCCGAAACCTTGCCGAAATGCAGGAAACCATAAAATCTTCCGCAAAAACAATGTCAATTCTCCTCGGCGCAATAGCTTCTGTATCTTTGATTGTAGGCGGTATCGGGATTATGAATATTATGCTGGTATCTGTGACAGAACGTACAAAAGAAATCGGTATTCGTATGGCAATCGGCGCAAAGGCAAGCGACATCAGAATCCAATTTCTTATAGAATCCTTCCTGCTTTCTGTAATCGGAGGGATTATCGGTGTTTTGATTGGGGTTTTCGGCGCCAAGGCAATCCAGATATTTTCAGAGATGAATGTTTACATATCAGGATTTTCTATTGCCCTATCTCTCGGGTTCTCAGGTGCAATCGGGGTTCTCTTCGGCTACTACCCTGCATATAAAGCTTCTCTTTTAAACCCTATTGACGCTTTAAGATATGAATAATTATTTGCGGAGTTTTTTCAGGAAATCTTTTGCAATATCTGTCAAAAACGGGTATCTGTCCTGATGATAACCCATCTCAAGCATTTCTTTCACGGCGTTATCAAAGTTGTCAAGCCCATTCAGAACTTTATAAATCAGTGAATAAAATCCGGTTCTATCTGCACCGGCTTTGCAGTGAATAAGCACCTGCCCGTCGCGCTTTTTCACATCATCAATCACTTTCAAAAACTTTTTCACATCACTGATTTTCGGGTGTTTGGTTTCTGTCGGAATTGAATGGTATTTTATATAAAGAGCTTCTGAAAGTTTTTTCTCATTAAAATCGGTTGCCGGAACAACGAGCGTTCTGAAATTAATAATATCTGTCAGATTATTATTTTTCTTGAGCCAGACAATTTCTTCCGCCTCTGGCTGCGCCGAGCGCATTACGTTGTTATCAATACGTTTAAAATTTTGCGGTTTATCATAACCGGTAAAAGAAACGGAATTTATTCTCATGGAAAAATTAAAACACAAACAAAAACTTTTTTGCTGTATATTAAAAACTGTATTTTTTGTTCGACAGTTAAATTGGCAGGTATACACGGCCGACATTTTATTGTGTTTACAACAAAATGGACATTAGTATCCAAAGTATGCTGCCTGTAAAATTATAAAAACGGAGAGGGTGGGATTCGAACCCACGGAGAGTGTTACCCCTCACAGACTTTCGAGATCCGCACCTTAAACCACTCGGACACCTCTCCATCTGTCTTTTACTTTATCACAAAAATAAAAAATAGTCTTTTTTATATTTTCTGAAAAATTTTTTGATTTTTTGTATATTATCTAATATTACCGCTTAAATATCCTCTTTACCCTTGACACATTTGCATTTATAGATTATAATATAAGAAAGGAGTTGGGATTTTTGGTATGATTAATAAAAAAGCAATGACGTTGGCTGAACTTTTATTCGTTTTTGTAATTATTGGTATTCTTGCAACCATTGCTATTACCACGATTAAGCCCTGGGATAAAGCGTGTAAATATGCATATTCAAGAATGTACCATTCTATAAGGCTCGCTTTTTATAATGCTATGCTTACTCAAGCTGCGTTTCCGGATACTTCTACAAAATTTTGCGAATTGCTTGCCGATAAAGAACTCGGGTATATAAATACCTCTGAAGACGGTGAGCAATGCTCGAAATCAAGAGATTTGACCAATAATCCGAAGGTGTTCCCTGATGATAAAATTCAAATTACAGCGTCTAACGGAGTTAAAATATGGATAGGGTCCAACAGCGGCGCTCCTTTTCAACACTCTGAAGTAGAATCCAGTGGGATTACCAGTACTACAAAATATTACCTTGTTTATGTTGATATCAACGGTGACAAAGGCCCTAATACCGCGATGTGGTCAGAGAAAAAATTGTCTGATATTGTTGCTTTTGCAGTGACTGACGGGCTTACTGTTATTCCTCTCGGTCATCCGGAAGTTGATAACAGATATATTAATGCCCACGTTGTTTATCCGCAGGTTAATGAAGAAGATGTGGACGGCAGACTTTCTGATGATATGACTTATTATCAGGCTAAAAAGAAAGCCTGGGGAAATAATGTTGACAGTTCTGATAATATGTCTTTAAATATTCAAAATGATATTCCGAACGACAGTTATTTTAAACTCGCTGAAACCAGTACAGCACTTAGTCCTTACTATCCTGATGCGGATACATATTCTGATTTCTTTCCGGATCCAAATGAACTTAAAGTTGATGAAGCCAATGGCTGCAAGGAAATTAGTACGCCTTGTTATGTAGATATTTACGAATATCACTAATTTTTGAGAAAGTCATTTGAATGATATTGCGCTGAAATATTGAAAGCCGGCATTAAAAGGATATGACAATATAGGAGAGAGTTATATGAAAGTTTTATTAATTAATGGAAGCTGTAATACGTCCGGATGTACATTTACTGCGCTGTCTGAAGCTGCTAAATCATTAGATGAAAACGGAATTGAAACAGAAATAATTCAGATTGGCAATAAACCATTCAGGGATTGTATCGGCTGTGGCGGCTGCCGTAAAAATAATGACGGTAAATGTGTTTTTAGTGATGATATAGTTAATGAAATTATTGAAAAAGCAAAATTTGCAGACGGATTTATATTTGGCTCTCCTGTATATTATGCGCATCCGAGCGGCAGGCTTTTATCTGTAATGGACAGGTTATTTTATGCGGGTGGTGCGGCATTCGCATATAAGCCGGCTGCTGCAATTGTATCGGCAAGGCGTGCAGGTACAACAGCTTCTCTTGAAGCTATAACAAAACATTTTACTATTAATAATATGCCTGTAGTTTCTTCAAATTACTGGAACATGGTTCACGGTAATACGCCTGAACAAGTTTTACAGGATAAGGAAGGCCTGCAGATAATGAGAATTCTCGGAAACAATATGGCATGGCTTTTAAAATGTATTGAAACAGGGAAAGAAGCCGGAATTACTCCTAGAAAAGAAGATAAAATAATGACGAATTTTATAAGGTAAAAATATGCTGGTATTTTTACCAATTAATCCTCATATCCGTTCGGGTGAGTTTTATGCCACTTCCAGGCAGTTTCAATAATCTCATCAAGGCTGTTGTGAGAAGGGTTCCAGCCAAGAATACTTTTTGCCTTATCGCTTGAAGCAATTAATATAGCAGGGTCGCCTGCGCGTCTTTTGGAAATTTTTGCAGGTATAGGGTGCCCTGTGACTTTTCTCGCTGTTTCTATAACTTCTTTAACGCTGAATCCTACACCGTTTCCAAGGTTAAATATATCACTCTCGTTTCCTTTATTCAGATATTTAACTGCCAGAATATGAGCCTGTGCGAGATCTGTAACGTGAATATAATCTCTGATACAAGTCCCGTCAGGTGTTTTGTAATCGTCACCGAAAATCCCGATATGCTCTCTTTTGCCATTCGGAACTTGTAGTATTAAAGGAATTAAATGAGTTTCAGGAGAATGATCTTCTCCTATTTTTCCGGAAACATGTGCTCCGCAGGCGTTGAAGTACCTTAAAGATACGTATCTTAAACCGTGCGCCTTAGAAACCCATTTGAACATTTTTTCCATAGATAGTTTGGTTTCGCCATAGGTATTTGTTGGTTCTGTTCTGTCCTTTTCAAATATCGGAGTTTTTTCAGGTTCACCATAGGTTGCAGCAGTTGATGAAAAAACAATTTTCTCAATTCCGTTTTTAACCATGGATTTCAAAAGAATCATAGTTCCGTATAAATTGTTATCGTAATATTTTAGCGGGTCAATCATACTTTCACCGACAAGAGAATTCGCCGCGAAATGTATTACAGAATCAATTTTTTCGTTGTTAAATAAATCATCCAAAAATTTTTCGTCTCTGATATCGCCCTTATAAAACCGTGCTTTTGGATGGAGAGCACCTTTATGACCGGTTTGAAGATTGTCAACAATTACAACATCTTCACCTGCGTCAATAAGTTCATATACCGTATGTGAGCCAATATAACCTGCTCCGCCCAAAACCAAAATAGTCATTCCTGATACCTCCGATTATCTATATATCTATCAAAAAATCTGCACAATTTCAATCTTTTAAGTATAAAAATTGCCGGCTATTATTATAACCGGCAATTAATTATTTTCTTAAGCGTTTGCTGCAAGTTTTTTTGTTTCCTGCTGAGGCTGCTGTGTCTGAGCAGGTGTTGTTTGAGCGGGTTTTGGTTCTTCTTTATGGGCAGGTTTTGGGTGACGGTTTTTAATCAGTGTATAAGCTCCGCCGATAACTGCCAGTGCCCCGATTGTATACCATAGAGGTTTATATGATCTTGCTGCTTTTGTAGTTTCTTTGGATGCTGTTTTGGCAGCAGTTTCCGCAGCTTCTTCCGCTGTTTCAGCTGCAGCTTTTGAATTGCTGGCAGCTTCTCCTGCAGAATTTGCGGCAGGGCTTGCTTCAGGTTTTGCTGCTTCTTCTTTATCCGCAAGAATATTACTAAATTTAACTATTTTACCGTACAAATCAGGATTAGATTCATCAAGACCTTTTGCTTTCATTGCTTTTGCAAGTGCATCCATAATATTGAATCCGAACCCTTCTTTCAGGGCTTCAAAGTAGCCTTTTTTATAATCCGCAGGAACTTTATATCTGAAGCTTGTTGCAGATTTTTCATTATGTTCGTTGAAACGTTCGCTTCTTCCGAAAGCATCCATAAAGAAGAAGTGGGTGTTTTTCCCGAGCAATGTTTCTGCCCATTTTGCTTTAGAAAATTCTGCCGCATCATTCAGAGATTCAGCATCAAGTTTAAGAATTTTGGCAAGCGGGTTGATAGAGGCATTTTTATGTACAGCGTTTCCGTTAACTGTATCCTGTACCCCTTCTGCAATCTGTTTAAGCGGCTGTGTATCCTGATTTCCAACCCCTACAGATAACTCATCCGGTGTCCAGCCTTTAGATTGGAATGCTTCGTTTGAGCCCCAGCCGTCATTCATATAGGTTGTCTGATAAATATTAACCCTGTCTTTTACTCCTGGAATTAATTTACCGTCCCAGAATGCGCTGAATTCATTTAAGCCGGCTTCAAATTCATACATAAGATTTTTCTTAACATCAAAATCTTGGCCTTTAACTTCTTTTACCCAGTCTTCAATTTGTTTGACCAGAGCTTCCTGTAACGGTTTTCTATTCCCGTCAACAATTTCATTCTGGTCTTTGTGTGAGATAACAGGTGTCACATAGTTCCATGCTGCATCAAGTCTTAACATATCGCCATGTTTTGCCGCATATTGAATTTTCATTTTCAAAAGTTTGTTTGCATCACTATTTGCATCAAGAATTGTCTCAAAGTCCAGCGCCGGCATTTTCCAGCCAGGGGCTCCCATATAGTGATCAGCTTTGAACGCTTTTGGAAATGCTTTTACTTCATCATCATCAAAGTTCAAAGGTACATCAACGCAGTATTTCAAACCATTTTCATGCAATTTTGCAAGGGCTTTTGAATGATGATCTTCAGCAAGGAACTGTTTAAACTTGAAGAAATCCGCATCCGGTTCAGATTCGCGTTTGATATTTAGAATTTCGGCATTATCTTCAGTAAATTTATTGTATTTTTTCTTAAGATCTGAATTTGCATCTAACTCTTTAAAGCGTTCAAAAGCTTTTTTCAGAGCTTTTCCCTGTGCGCTTTCGTTTCCTGAGACATTTTCAAAATTAGCAAGAGTTTCTTTTGTTTCTTTATTGTTAGCTTTTACAATTTCGTCGAATTCTTCTTTTTTTAGAATTGAGCCGTATTCTTCTGTTGTTAAAAGTTCAGTGTTAATGTTCTGATCCCCTAAGGATAGAGAAGATGTGTTATAATGGTTATTTTTGAATTGTCCCATCGGAAGATCTTCTACCACATTGTAATCAAGATAAGTTTTCATTTCGGTTAAGTACTTAATTGATTCAGGTGATACAAGGTTCCCTGCTCCGGTATTTACTGCTGCAGATTGCGGCATGGATGTTGAGGGCATTATAAAAACTGAATTTCCTGTTTGTCCGGTTAATTTTTTACCTTCACTTACGGTTTTCTTAAAGTCTTCAATCTCATCATCTCGCAGAGCACGACCAAAGCTTAAACGCGGGCTAATTCTTGATACTAACATAATACTTTTTTACTCCTTCATTTTTATAAAATTTATTTGTATGTTACAAAAAACGTCAATAAAAATTTTTGCTAGTTAAATGTAAAAATATTATACAATTTTACTGTAAAAATCCCCTTTCTAGTGAACAATGAGAAGATACCTCTACTGTGCAGAAAGAATGTCCCATGACATTTTTATGCAATGATAATAACATAAAAATTTTAAAATGGCAGATTGTTAATCTAAAATAGCGTTAAGAAATGTAACAATTTATATAAAAGTGTATTTTTTACGTTTTAAGTAATTTAGAAGTAAAATAAATAGAAAAAATATTAAAATATCATATTTTAAAAAAACAAAAGGTGTAAATTTGTCAAATTTCTATTACATTTGTAATAAATTGTGTAATTTGATTAATTTTTCGTGTCAGATTGTGCTATTGACGATTTTTGAAACATAATGTATTGTAAATAAAATGATTTTAGGAAAGATATCTAATGACAGTATTGAAAAACCTTAAACTTAATGTGAAAAGACTTCCGGTCGCACTGTTTTTATCCATACAGGTGTGCAGTTTTTCAATATTGCAGAATTGTAGAACATAAATGATTTACTAAACCTGATAAACATAATACTACAGTCTGCAAATCAAGGGGTAGATTTGCAGACTATTTTTTTATCAGAGAAACTTTACTATTACAGAAATAAGCAGCAAGAAGAAGAATTGGAGGCTGAAATATATTAGAAAAATTTTACATTTCTTTAAAATATGCTTTAAAAATACAGAAGTTATATTTTTATTGTAAAATGTTATTGTGCCCGAGAGGGGTTAATTTTTACGGAAAGAGGTACTAATGAATTCAGCAGTAATCGTTGGAAGAGTAGGCAGAGATGCCGAAATAAGATATTTTGAATCCGGTAAAGTTAAGGCAAATTTTTCTGTTGCAGTGAACCGCTGGGATGCCAAAACAAAATCCGAAATTGCAGATTGGTTTAATATTGATGTATGGGATAAACAGGCCGAATTTGCTGGAGAATACGTAAAAAAGGGGATTCAGGTTGCAATAGACGGAAGAATTGCCCAGAATAAATGGACTGATAAAGCAACAGGTAATGAAAGAGAAAGTTTTCTTATTGTTGCGAACAGCATAAGATTATTAGGCTCAAAGAGAGACGCTGAAGTATTATGATAATTAATTCTAATGTAATCGGAATTGTTGCGGATGATCTGACAGGCGCAAATGATACTGCCCTGCAGTTTCATTTAAAAGGTGCAAATACCCAGATTCTTCTGGATGAAGATTCAGCTCCTATAAATTTGAAAACGACACAGACCTGGGCTATTTCAACAGAAACTCGTAATATTGAACCTGATGAGGCCTTTGAAAAAACAAAATCTGCGGCGAATTTTATAAAAGAGCAAATCAATCCTGATTACTACTATAAAAAAATAGATTCAACGGTAAGAGGTCATATTGCGGTTGAAGTACTGGCAATGATTGAGACACTCGGATTTGACGCCGCAGTCATTGTGCCTGCTTTTCCTCTGGAAGGAAGGGTTACTGTCGGCGGCTATCACCTTATGAGAGGAGTGCCGATAGAAAGAACTGAAATGGCGCGTGATCCACATTCACCTATTTTTGAATCCCACTTGCCGACACTTTTGAAATCACAATTAAGCGATGAAAATAAAGAACTCGTTGCCTCTGTTGAATTAAAAACAGTTATGAAGGGCGCAGGTCCTATTTTAATGCAGCTCAAGGAATTGATTTCTGCGGGTAAAAAAATTATTGTAATGGATGCTGTCTCAACAGTTGATATTGAACAGATTGTTCTGGCTGTAGGAAAATCAGAATACAACATTCTGCCTGCAGGCACTGCAGCCACAGCTCAAATTTTGAGTGATTTATGGCTTCCGGATTTAAATCCTCAGCATTTTGCAAAAACTTTTCCGGAATTACCAAAACTTGTTATTTCAGGCAGTGCAACGCAAATTACCTCTAATCAGATTTCAAGACTGGAAGAATCGGATGATTTTGAAAATGTTCTTGTAATTCATCTGGATATGAAAACCGTTCTTGCAGGAGTTTCCGAAGAGCTGGTTGAAAGAGTGGTAACTAATCTTGGTTCCAATAATGTAGTTGTAGTGCATACTTCTGATTTAATACGTGATTTTGACGGATTTTCGGAAGATTCTCTTAATGCGGAACTCACAAAGTCCGGCATGGCAAACAGAGTGACGGATTTTCTGGCGGAACTCACAAAACAGGTTGTTGCAAGAAAAGATGTAATTCTTATCACACTCGGAGGCGAAACCTCCTACAAATGCTGCGAGGCTATTGGGGCTAACCAGCTGCAGCTAATTGATGAAGTTGCACCGGCAATCGCTTTGAGTATGGATCATAATGCACGCTGGATTGTCACAAAATCCGGTAACCTCGGCGGAGTGAATACTCTTGTTGATATTTTAAAATATTTTGAAAACCATGAGTAATTATAATGATAAAATAGCGATTACAACGGGCGATCCGAACGGTATCGGGGCTGAAATTACAATCAAAGCTTTAAACAGGCTCGGTCTGCCCGAAGATAAAATAGTTCTTGTTTCAAATAAAAAAATTCTTGACTTCTATGGTGAATTGAAACGGGATTATGAAATAGTTGAGGTTCCGTATGATAGTGAAATTGAAGCCGGAAAGGTTACAAAGACCGCAGGAGAGTTTTCATACCAATCATTAAAAAAAGTTTGCGAAATGAAACCGAAAGCTATAGTAACAGCACCTGTTGCAAAAAATGCGCTTCATCTTGCAGGACACATTTTTAACGGGCAGACTGAAATCCTACAGAATTTTCTCTCTCATAACGGACAGCTTGCCGAAATGTTATTTGTTGCGAAAGATTTCAGGGTGCTTCTGCTTACCAGACACTGCGCATTAAAAGAAATTAATCTCACAAAAGAAATCATTGAAGAAAAAGTTTTGAATTTGCAAGAATTTTTCCAAAAACATTTCGGAATTAACGCGCCAAAATTTGCATTGTGCGGATTTAATCCGCATTCAGGCGAGGACGGAATTCTGGGCAGAGAAGAAATTGAAATTTTAAATCCTGCAGTCAAAGAACTTCGCAAAAAAGGTATTAATATAACAGACCCGCTTCCGGCGGATACGCTTTTTGTAAAAGCCGGCAAGGCGTTTTTTAATGAAGAAAAATGTCCTTATGACTGCTATATCGCGAATTATCATGATCAGGGGCTGATACCGATAAAAACAGTTGCAGGTGATGAAACCGTTAATATGACAATCGGGCTTGATATAATCAGAACCTCACCGGGTCACGGAACCGCGTTTGATATTGCAGGAAAAAATATTGCCTCAGAAAAGGGAATGATATCTGCGATAAAAGCGGTGCTGAAATAAAAGATTTTCATCTAAAGAAGGATGTTCGTCATTCCGGAAGCGTAGAAAATCTATTTGAGCCGTAAGGCGAAATTATGATTTTCAAGCTATGCGGAATCGCATTATCATCGACGGTAACGATTATGCGATCCCGGGTCGTAGCCCGGGATGACGTAATTTTCTACCTTCTCCCCCGGGCGGGAGAAGGTGGCACGCAGTGCCGGATGAGGGGGATTTAATATTCTAAAGGGAACAGCCTAATGCGCAAAAGGCACTAGGCTATTTTATATATGGGGCTTGTGCATCCCCTGCACTGACATTCTTTTAGTTTTAATATCTGATACGTTCACTTTTTCTTTTTTATTGCGATGAAAAAAACGGATTGCGAGCTGAGGACGAAACAGCGACGCGAAGGCGGCGGTGTTGCAGTCCGTTAAACGCGAGCAATCAAGCAAGAAAAAGTGAACCGAAAAAGAAAAACACTCTATATTACAGCGCAGCAAAGCTGCGCGCAACAAAATGGATGTCGTTAAATGCTGACGCATACCTTTGCCCCTCACTATCGCACTACATGCACGTTCGGCGACCTGCCGTAGGCAGGTCTAAATAAATCCCCTACCCCCTTTTCAAAGGGGGTAAAGTAAAAGCCTCCCTTGTAAAGGGAGGTGGGGCGCTAGCGCCGGAGGGTTTTCTTTTTTACCCCTCACCCGCCCTTCGGGCACCCTCTCCCTCAAGGGGAGAGGGGATATAATTTACATCCCTTGTAAAGAAATTTGGGGTGTAAACGCCGGAGGGCTTTCATGCGAGCGTGCGGCGTAGCCGCGATAGCGAGCACTAGAGGTTGAAGGCAAAGCCTTCAACTAATTCCATTTGATTCCGCGGCGCGCAGCGACGCTGAAAACGATTGCGGTTTTCTCTTTCTTTGGTTCGTTTCTTTCTCTTTTAATACAAGGACTCCGTTTTGAGTTGACTAAATGTCAAGTCAAAATGGAGGGTAAAAGAGAAAGAAATGAACATATAAAATAAAATTTATAAAGGGAATAGACTAGTGCGCAAAAGGCGCTAGTCTGTTCCATTAAAATTTTTAACCTATATATTTCCCGCAAAAAAGCGACCTCTATTAAAGAGGCCGCTTTTTATTTTACATTTATTATGCAGCAGTTGCTGCAGCTTTTTTGTTGTTTTTGTGGTCTTCCCAGATATCTACGAGTACCGAGCAGAAGAAGATACTTGAATATGTTCCGATTGCAATACCAATTAACATCGCAAGTACAAAGTCTTTTGTCGTTACCCCGCCGAAGAAATACAATGCTGCAAGTGTGATTATTGTTGTCAGCGATGTATTGATACTTCTTGCTAATGTCTGGTTAACTGACGCATTGACAATTTCTCCGAAAGACATTTTCTTTGAGTAATAACGCAGGTTTTCTCGAATTCTGTCGAATACAACGATTGTATCGTGGACGGAGAAGCCGACAACCGTTAAGATTGCAGTGATAAATAACCCGTCGATTTGAACATTGTATAAAAGTCCGAGAAGAGAAAATATACCCACTACAAAAAGTACATCGTGTGCAATACCGAGAATCGCGGCAAGCGCATAATCAAATTTAAATCTGAAAGAAAGATATGCAATAATCCCTAAAAATGCAAGACTTAACGCAAGGAGCGAATTTTTAAACAATTCTCTTCCTAAAGTCGGCCCCACAGAACTTACTGAAATCAAGTCAGGGTTTGTGTAATCTTTTGATAAAGTTTCAGTGATTTTGTTCACGGTATCTTTATCTTCTCCGATAAATTTAGTTTTTATTGAAATAATACTTTTCAAATCAGAATTTTTTGAAGATTCTGCATTTGCGTGGAGAATTTGTATTGACGGATTTTCAATCCCGATATTCTGCAAATCCGTACGGGTTTTGCTCATATCTGCGTTTGTGACATTTTTGTTAACCCCGTACTGGAGAATCGTACCGCCGGTATAGTCAATGCCGACTTTGAGCGGAATATGGTTTTCGTTATGGATAGTTGAATAAACTAACGCAATAACGCCCGGCAATAACAGTATTGCTGATATACAGAGCCACACTATTCTGTATTTAACTATATCTATTAAGTGTCTTGATGTTATCTCATTCATTTTTTGTTTACCTCTTTTAATTAAATTAGTGCCTAATCCAAAATACCGAAACGTGCATTTTCGCGTTTAGTTTCGGTCGCTTCAAAGCCTTTTCCTATTTCGTCTTTACGCAGACCGAAGAGTGCAGGGTATTTGAGTTCCCCTGTACCGAAGATTAAATGCATGAAGTTTTTCGTGATTGTGATTGCACTGAACATGGAAACAATTACACCTAAAGCAAGAGTGAGCGCAAATCCTTTAACAATACTTGTACCGAGCATATAAAGGATTACACAGGTGATAATCGTTGTCATATTTGAATCGAAAATACTAGTGAAGGCTCTGTCGAAGCCTGAATTTATGGCAGTGAATAAATTTCTTCCTGCTCTTAATTCTTCTTTTGTTCTTTCAAAGATAAGAATGTTAGCATCAACCGCCATACCGATACTCAGTATAAAACCTGCGATACCGGCAAGAGTCAATGTAACCGGAATTGCTTTAAATAAAGCAAAGAGCATTAAACTATAGATTATTAAAGCAACGTCAGCGATTAAGCCCGGGAGTCTATAATATGCAATCATAAAGAGCATTACTAAGCCTAAGCCGATAATCCCTGCAACTTTTGATTTTGCAATACTATCTGCACCGAGTGTAGGCCCTACAGTATTTTCTTCAACAATTTTGGCAGGAACAGGGAGTGCGCCTGCATTCAGAAGGTTAACCATTCTTTCCGCTTCTTCATAAGCAAAGCCGCTGTCACCGCCTGAAATCTGCGCTTTACCGCCGTAGATTGGCTCATTTACATTAGGAGCAGAAACTAAATCTCCGTTAAAGAAAATTGCCATTGGTTTATTTACTAATTCTTTTGTGAGTTCTGCGAATTTTTTAGAACCTTCAGATTTAAATTCAAGGGAAACAACCCAGTGTCCGGCAGCGTCAGTTGTAAGGGTAGATTTAGCTAAATCCTGACCGGTTAAGCCTGTTTCAACCCAGGTTTGAATTCCGTCAGGGCCGATTGCTTCTTTTTTGAATTCCAATTGAGCGGTTTCGCCTAAGAAAGCTTTTGCTTCTTTCAAATCTGTAACATTCGGGATTTCAACAAGTAATCTTTTTTCTCCTGTCTGTTGTACTACAGTTTCTGCAACCCCGAGTTTATTTACACGGTTTTCGATTGCAAATTGTAATCTGTCCATAACTTCCTGCGTAATTACAGGAACACTTTTTGTTGTTTCGGCTTCAAGAACAAGGCGGGAGCCCCCGACAAGGTCAAGTCCGAGCTTGGTTGGTTTTACGAAAATTGTAACTATTGAAGCTATTACAATAAGTACAATTGCCCAAAACATGATAATTTTGTTTTTCACTTTTTTATCCTCTTTTATCTGTACTTTTTTAAAATTATTTTGTGCGGATAAATTCCGCGTTACAGTTTTAATTTTATTAAAAAATAAAACTCAATTTGATAGCCTGAGCGGGCTAATCATTTTTGACACTGTCAAGAACCTTAAAAAGTTCTGCTTTATCGTTGTCAGAAAGTTCCACGAGCGGACGTCTGACAGTATCTTCAATAATACCTTTATGTGCAAGTGCAGCCTTCACAGGGACCGGGTTCGGCGCCATAAAGAGTTTTTTGAAAGCAGGATAAAGTTTTTTGTGCATATTAAGTGCTGCCAAAAATTCTCCTGTTTTATAATTTCTAATCATAGATTTTAATTCTGAGCCGAAAATGTGAGAGGCCACCGAGATAACCCCTCTTGCGCCGAGAGAAAGCATCGGGAGGGTTAAACTGTCGTCGCCTGAATAGATTGAAAAATCCTCAGGGCAGAGAAGTTTCATTTCTGTAATGGCATCCATATCGCCGCAGCTCTGTTTAATTCCGACGATATTATCAAATTCATTTGCAAGCTGCGCCACAGTCTGCGGCTGCATGTTAACCCCCGTTCTTGACGGGATATTATAAATAATCACAGGCAGCGATGTACTTTTTGCAATAGCGGAAAAGTGTTCAATCATGCCTTTTTGTGACGGTTTATTATAGTAAGGAACAACTGATAGAATCGCATCGACATCTTCTTTTTCAGCAAGCTTGGCTGTTCTGACTGCAGTCATTGTGCAATTTGAACCAGCATTCATAATGACTTTTGCTTTATTGGCATTTGCCCGCTTTACAGTGCTCAAGAGTTCAATTTCTTCTTCGTGCGTAAGGGTCGGGCCCTCTCCTGTTGTTCCGGCAACAAGAACTGTATCACTGCCGTTATTAATAAGATATTTTGTTAATTCTTCAACTTTGTTGTAATCAATTTCTCTATTCTTATCAAACGGCGTAACCATTGCGGTTATAACTTCCCCGGCGTCAAATCTGATAGCCATAAAATACCTCTTTTCTTAAAAACTAAGACTTTCTCCTTTATACAAATTATATCTCAAACATGCTATATATGAGGTTTATATTAAGAACGTTAAAGTAAAATCAAAAAAGGAGTATGCCTTTTAGTATTTTTCGTGCTACCATTTAAGTTATGAACTGGAAAAATCTGAGCAAAAAGAAGAAAGCTTATTTATTTGCATTTATTGCTATTGTAGGGCTTTTGATGTGGGCATTTATCTCTGCCGGAGTGATAACCCATAACTTTAACAGAAGTCAGTTATCAGGACAAAAAGACAAGCAGGAAGCCCTGATTAACGGGATTATTCTGACAGAAACTAAAAACGAAAAAAAATACTGGGAAATATACGGAGATACTGGAAATTACGACAGTACAAACGGGGTTGCCATGCTCGACAACTGTATCGGAAACTTTTATGATGAAAATAATGAAGTTTCAATGAGTTTTGAATCTTCAAAAGGCACCTACAACGAAAGAAAAAAACAGATTATAATGTATAATGATACTACTATCGTAATTAAAGACGGAACTGTGCTGGAAGCAGACAGATTAACCTGGTCGGGAAGCGATGAACCTGTTATAGCAAAAGGCAACGTTAAGATTACGAGAGGAAAAGAGTTATATGCAACTGCCGATGAGGTTGAGATAAGTCCGGGGTACGACGACTTTAAAATCATAGGCAACGCAGTCTCAAAATTGTACGATACCAAGGAGAAATAATGAAGAAAATATTATTTGCTTTATGTTTATTTATTGCGACAGGACTGATTGTTCAGGCCTCGGATCTTGTAATAGAATCCAAAACGCAAAGTTATTCCGAGAATGAAAACAAAATTAAATTCGACGGAGATGTTAAGGTTTCCATTGATGATTTGAAAGTTGAAGGTGTTTCGGCAGATGTTGATGTTGATGAAAACCAGCAGCTTGATACCGCAACTTTCTATGATAAACCTTATGCTTATGAAATCAAAAAAAATAAAAAGCGTGAAGTTAAAGCAAATATTTTAAAAGTATCATTAATTAATAAGGTAATAAGAGCAGAAGGGGACACTCAGTCCGTCGTTTTTGACGGTAAAACTCCCGTTGTCGTAATCAATTCAGATGTTCAGGAATATAATACTAAAACCGGCGTTATGACAGCAACCGGCATGGTGACAATTAAATATAAAGAAATTGAAACTTTCTCTGATAAAGCGATTATCAAAACCGATAAAAACGGTGATTTAAAAGATTTGGAATTAATCGGCAACGGCAGAGTAAAAAGAGAAACCAATGAATCCTTTGCAGACAAATTTTACTACAATGAAGCAACAAAAATTCTGACAGCTACAGGTAATACAACATCTAACGTTTTGATGGAGGACGGAACAAAACTTGTCTTAAAATCAAATATTCAGGAATACGTTCAGGATAAAAACACCTTTAGCGCAAGCGGGAACGTAAGAGTCTGGTATAAAGATTACTATGCTGTCGGTCCGAAAATTAATGTTTATCCGGATAAGACAACGAATAAACCGAATGATATTTATTTTGTCGGTCGTTCAAGTATTACTCAGGGAGTCAGAACAATTTACGCTGATAAGATGAAAATGATGCTGAATCCGAAAGATTTCCATGCGGAAGGAAATACAAGAACAGTTATCAGAAACCTAGGCAACGGTTCAGAGGAACATACTGAAGATAGCGGTGTAGGATTAGGGTTATAAAATATGAGTGATAAAATTCAAACAGCATTGGAATGCTATAAAAAAGGCGACTATGAAAAAGCAATAGACATCTTTAGTTCTGTTCTGGAAACCGAAAAACCGACAGCAGAAGTTTATAATAATGTCGCGCAGTGCTATGCGAGTATCGGTAACAATGAAAAAGCAGAGGATAATTTCTTAAAAGCAATTGAACTCAATCCTAAACTTCCTCAGGCATACATCAACCTTGCGGATATTTATTATAAGACCAAAGACTACGGAAACGGGATAGAACTTTTGTGTCAGGGAATTTACGAACTTCCTGATAATATGGTTCTGAGACATTATCTTGCGCGGTTTTATATGGAAGATGCGCGCCTTGATCTGGCGGTTGATGAGTTGGAAAAAGTTCTTGAGGTTCAGCCGGAAAACTATGATGCATACTATGACCTCGGCAAAGTCCATTTTGAACTCGGAAACTATGATTCTGCCATTGAAAATTTTGAAAATGTACTTGAATTCAAAGAAAATAACGTCTGGATATATTATTATCTCGGGCAGGCGTATGAAGCAAATGATGAGATTGATAAAGCACTTTCAAATTATTTGAAGGCAATCGCGCATGACGATGGTTTTTATCAAGCTTATAAAAAGGCTGCAATTCTTTTTCTTGCAAGAGGGGATTATGAGGACGCGATTGAATATTTTGAAGATTATATGAATATGGAAATCCCTGCAGAGGAAAAAGAAAATATTTCAAAACTTGTAGAGAGAATTAAAAAGAAAGCGGCAAATGAAAAATAAATTCTGGATAGCGTTTTCCGCAATAGAAGAGATTGACAGTAAATTTATCCAACGGCTCTATAACTATTTTGGCGATATAGAGGAAGCTTTTAACGCCGGAATGAATGAGTTGTCGCAGATTGACGGACTGAGTGTAAAAAGAGCCGAAACTTTTTTGCGCGAACGCGATAAAATTGATCCGGATAAAGCGCTCTTTGGGGTTGAAAACCGCGGTGTAAATTATCTTACCCTTGAAGATGATAATTATCCACGAATGCTTAAACAGATTTCAGACCCGCCTGCAGTTATATATTATAAGGGGGATTTATTAAATTGCAATTTAGATAGAACAGTTGCGGTTGTGGGTTCAAGAAAATCAACTTACCACGCAAAAGAAGCTGTCAGAAAAATCTTATCGGAACTCACCGGTACTGATATTTGTATAGTATCAGGGCTTGCTGCTGGTATTGATACGACCGCTCACGAAGCAGCGCTGGATAACGGCTTAAAAACAATCGGCGTAATTGCCAGCGGATTTGACTTCATTTATCCGACATCAAACAAAAAGCTTTATGAAAAAATAGAAAATGGCGGTGGTGCGGTTGTTACGGAATATTACCCGACATTCCAGCCGTTAAAATTCAGGTTCCCGCAGAGAAACAGAATCGTTTCGGGGCTTTCTTACGGCACTCTTGTGGCAGAAGCCTCCTTAAAAAGCGGAGCCTTGATTACCGCAAATTTATGTCTTGAACAAGGCAGAGAATTGATGTGTATTCCGGGGCTTATTTCAAACCCGAATACAGAAGGAATTTATAAACTTTTGAAAAATGGTGCAACTCTTGTGACTCAGGCGCAGGATATTCTTGATGCCTTGAACTGGGAGATTAAACCGGCAGAACAATTGACGATGGATTTGAGCGGGTTATCAGATATTGAAACAAGAATTCTGGACGCAATAGAAGTTGAAGAAAAAGGATTTGATGAAATCGCGGCAATAACAAAGATTGGCACCGTGGAATTATTGACGAACTTGACAACCATGGAGCTTAAAGGCATAATAAAACAGGTAACCGGCGACAGATATAAGAGGGTATAAATATAAATGGCAAAAGCGGCAGCAGCAGAAAAAACAGAGGGCGCGCAGGCGTCAAAAACTAAATCCAAAAAAGAGAAAGCTCTTGTAATAGTAGAGTCTCCTGCAAAATCCAAAACTATCAGAAAAATTTTAGGGGACAGCTATACGATAGAAGCGAGTTTCGGTCACATCAGAGATTTGCCGCAGAATGTTCTCGGGTTTGATGTTAATAACGGTTTCCAGCCATCTTTTGTCGTGATTCCGGAGAAGAAAAAAGTCGTCACAAAATTAAATGAATTATCAAAAAAAAGCGATAAAATATTTCTGGCTTCCGACCCCGACCGAGAAGGAGAAGCTATTGCATGGCATGTCCGACAGGTTCTGAATGTGCCGGATGATAAGGTTTTCCGAATTGAATTTAACGAGATTACGCCGAAGGCAGTCAAATACGCGGTTGAACATCCGCGTGCAATTGATATGGACAGGGTAAAAGCACAGCAGACAAGACAGATTCTTGACAAACTCGTAGGCTACAAATTAAGTCCTGTTTTATGGAAACAGCTCGGGAATTATCACCTCTCTGCGGGACGCGTTCAATCTGTCGCCCTCAGAATGATTTGCGAAAGAGAAGAAGAAATCGAAGCTTTCGTTCCGGTTGAATACTGGTCTATTCATACAGAATTGGAAAAAGAAGGGGGCGTTTTCGAGGCCGAACTTTCCAAATATAAAGATAAAAAAATCGAAATCAAAAATGAAGAAGAAGCGCAAAAGATTGTAGAATTTCTCTCGGATAAATCAACGGAATACAAGGTTGAAAAGATTACAAACAGGGAAACAAAACGTAAGCCCACAGCACCTTTTATCACTTCAACTTTGCAAAGAGAAGCCTCCTCAAAACTAGGTTACGGCGTTCAAAAAACAATGCAGATTGCGCAGAAATTATATGAAGGTATTGAACTTGAAAACGGCGCAGTCGGTTTGATTACCTATATGAGAACCGACAGTACAAGAATTTCCGATGACGCGCAGGCAATGGCAAAGGATTTCATCCTGAAAAATTATGGAGAAAAATATTATCCTGAAAAGCCAAACATTTACGCCAAAGGCAAACAAAATGTTCAGGACGCACACGAAGCCATCAGACCGTCATATCCTGAGCGGACGCCTGACAGCATAAAAAAATATCTTTCAAATGAACAGTGCAGTTTATATAAATTAATCTGGAATAAATTTATGTCCTCCCAGATGACAAACGCAACCGTTGCAAATAAAGCCGTTGAAATTGCGGCAGGCGATTATACCTTAAGAGCCAGCACAAGCAAGGTAACTTTCGACGGTTTTCTGAAACTCTATAACGAAAACGACGAGGAAGATAACGCACCGAAGGAAAAAATTCCGGATTTGCATAAAGATGACATTCTGACCTGCCGTAAGGTTACGCCGAAACAACACTTCACACAGCCGCCGCCGAGATACTCGGAAGCAACTCTTGTTAAGGCGCTGGAAGAATACGGTATCGGGCGTCCGTCAACTTACGCATCAATTATTACCAAAATCCAGACCCGCGGCTATGTTCAGAAGCTGGAAAAAGCCCTGGCTCCGACACTTCTTGGAAGAACTGTTTGTAAACAGCTTATGGCGCAGTTTACGGATGTTATGGATTATAAGTTCACTGCCGGCATGGAAACAAAATTAGACCAGATTGCGGATAAAAAAGCTGTATGGAATAAGGTTTTAGAAGATTTTTACGGTCCGTTTATTGAGGTTGTAAATACCGCAATGCAAAACGGTGAACGCGTACGAATTGAAACGAATGTTATGTGCCCGAACTGCGGCAAACCGATGCTCGTTAGAACTAGCCGTCAGGGAAACCAGTTCTTAGGGTGTTCGGGATATCCGGAATGCAAAACCGTAATGTCTTTGAACGCTATGACGGAAGGAGCTTCTCAAACTTCACCGCAAGCTGAAAAATGCGAAGAAAAATGTGAAAAATGCGGTTCTGATATGGTATTTAAAACAGGGCCTTACGGTAAATATATGGAATGCACTAATGAGGATTGCAAATTCCGCAAACCTTACCGCCGCTCAACTGGTGTTAAGTGTCCGAAATGCGGCAAAGGTGTAATAGTAGAAAGAAAATCAAAACGCGGAACCGTATTCTTTGGCTGCGACAAGTATCCTGACTGCGACTTTGTACTCTGGAACGAGCCGACAGGAGAAGAATGCCCTGACTGCGGTGCATTACTGGTGAAAAAAGTCTTAAAAAAAGGAACTACAATAGAATGTTCAAACCGCTCATGCGGTTATAAACGTGTGGAAGAGCCAAAACCGGAGGAAAATTCTGATGAATAAATTCGGACTTATAGGATATCCTTTGGGGCATTCGCTTTCTGCAGTTATTCATAAGGCAGGATTTGAAAGCCTCGGGATTAATGCGACTTACGATATTCTGGAAACTCCGCCTGAGGATCTTGTCGATAGAGTAAAATCTTTGAAACGCGAAAATTATAATGGCGTTAACGTCACAATTCCTCTGAAACTTCCTATTTCGCTTTTTGTGCAGGAAGTGGATAAGTATGCTGATATTGCGGGGGCTGTCAATACCATAAAAATCAATTCCGATAAAACCTTCAGTGCATATAATACAGATGCTGTAGGGTTTAAAAAGGCAATTCCTGCTGATATAAATCTTGCAGGAAAAACTGCTGCAATTTTAGGAACAGGCGGTGCAAGCCGTGCGGCTGTTCTCGGGTTGTCGGATTTAGGAATTTCAGAAATCGGGGTTTATACAAGAAATATTCCAAACGCCATGGATTATATGGCATATATGAGAAGAAAATTTCCGCAGATAACCTTTACTTCATACCAGATTGATGCTGTTCGGGATTTATCAAAATATGATATTTTAGTGAATACAACGCCAATCGGTATGCAGGGAGTTTCTGCCGATATGACGCCGGTTGAAGAAAATGTTTTGAAAACCTTGCCTGAAGGGGCTGTAGTGTACGACGTTATTTATAACCCTAAAAAGACAATTCTTTTAAAGAATGCGGAAAAACTCGGCTATAGAACGATTAACGGTCTTGATATGCTCGTATATCAGGCTGCAGCCGCACAGGAAATCTGGTTCGGGCGCACACCTGATTTTAACGCGATGAAGATTGCCGCTCTGGAAAACCTATAATTTTTTAGTCAGGCAGGTATGCGCAGCTAACGATAAGAAAATCAAGTATAAAAATAGGGGATTTATATCGCAGTTTACACCAGATGCACAAAAGTGTCATGCTGAATTTATTTGACAAAGCGAACCAAAATTTTTGTCATCCTGAACTTGTTTCAGGATCTTAAAAATTTTGAGTAAGCCTGTCCTTACGAAGTGCAGCATCTCTAAACACAGAGACCCTGAAACGCCAGGTAGGGGCATAAAATCACGTTTCGCCATTCGGCTCAACTGATTTTGCAGCCAGTTCAGAGCCTGCCCTGAATTTATTTCAGGGGTGACATTTCTGCGTTTTTTAGTGTAAACTGCGATATAAGTCCCAAAAATAGACAAGAAAAAAGTATTTTCCAGAAACGTTATCGGGAAAATACAGCATATTTATTTAATCTTTGTAAAAGGCTGCCGGAAAGTTTTCCGGCAGCCTTTTGGAAATATTAAAATTTATCAGATTTTGTTACTTGATGAGATAGCAATTTTTCCTGATATTTAACTGGTTCTTCAGCTAAATATGTGTTTTGAGGAACGTATCCATATGCATTTTTATCTGCTTCTTTAATAAGCTTTATTTTACTGCTTATGGTTCTTTCTAATTTATCTTCGGTTTTATAGCCCTGATTGTCTATAATTGTATGCGTTTTTGTCATTTTTTCAGGGAGATAGCTTTCTTTTTCCCCATTTAACCCAATTACTTTTGCAAAGTGAATTGCGTTTTCTTTAACCTGTCTAAAGCCTGCTTTATAGCCTGATTCCATTGTTTCAATATAAGATTTAAAAAGTGCAAAAGAAGGTTTTCCGTTGATAGGGGTTCCGGTTCTTGTCATTCTGCCAAGAAAGTTCCCGTTCGGGTCGTAAAAATCACATGATTTCACGAGCTCTCCTGTCGGATATGCGCGGTAAGCGTTGTGGTTTTTCGCAATAGCATGGTTTGCCCTTAAAAATTCAGCAACCGGTGAAATTTTTGTAATACTCATTTTCTACTCCTATAATTTAATAAACACTGTTCTCTGGTTTTTAGTTAACCACGAAAGAAGAATTTTGTCCAGTTAAAGCGATAGCGGATAAAATTTTTAAATAAATTTTGCAGTTTTTGATTTCTTGCAGTGTTTTAGATTTTCAAGAGTACCTGCAAAAATAATTTCACCTCCGGCTTTTCCGCCTTCCGGCCCCATATCAATTATGTAATCGGCATTTTTAATAACATCAAGATCGTGTTCAATAACAATAACTGTTGCACCGTTGTCAATTAGTGTTTGAAACACTTGAAGAAGAGTTTGAACATCAAGCGGATGGAGACCTATCGTAGGTTCATCAAATACGAATACGGAATCAGATTGGGCTTTTCGCATTTCACCTGCGAGTTTCAGTCTCTGGGCTTCGCCGCCTGAGAGTCCGGGTGTCTGTTCACCGAGAGTCAGGTACCCGAGTCCGAGTTCCTGCAAGACTTTTAATCTCTGATGGACAATCCTTAAATCCTTACAAACTTCCAATGCTGTATTTACATCCATTGCCATAATTTCCGGCAGGGAATATGACCTGTATTTAACATTATTGGCAAGTTTTGCGTATCTTGAGCCGCCGCATTCAGGACACGGAATTTCAACATCAGGAAGAAATTGTACATCCAGATTAATTACGCCTGTCCCGTCGCAAACCGGACAGCGCAGTTTCCCTGTATTATAGGAGAAATCTCCTGCCTTATATCCGAGGGCTTTTGCTTCCGGCGTTTTTGCAAAAACTTTTCTTAATTCATCGTGAACATTTGCATACGTCGCAACGGTTGAACGCACATTAATTCCGATAGGTGTTGCGTCAATAAGTTTTATATGTTTGATTTCAGGTGCTTCAATATTTAAAACATGTTCCGGCAGCGTTTTTTTTGTTGTTAAAGCTTCAAGCGCCGGTACAAGACTTTCTAATACCATAGTTGTTTTGCCTGAACCGGAAACCCCTGTGACAACGGTCATCTTTCCTTTAGGAAAATCTACTTTAAGCGGTTTTACTGTATGGATTGAAGATGTTGAGAGGCGGATTTGTCCGTGCTCAAATAATTTTGTGTAATCCGCGCGGTCTCTTACCTCAACTTTATTTTTGCCGGAGATAAATTTTCCTATTAAGGAGCTTTTATTGTTTTCAATATCGGAAGTTGTCCCTTCCGCGATAACGAGCCCGCCGTTAACACCGGCTTGGGGCCCCATTTCAATAATCCAGTCGGATTCTTTAAGAATCTGCGTATCATGGTCTACAAGAACTACTGAATTTCCGTCGGATATCAAGTCTCTGATGACGCCTTTTAAACCCTCAATATTAGAAGGGTGAAGCCCGATTGAAGGTTCATCAAGAACGTATAAGACTCCTGTTGTCCTGTTTCTGACTGCACGGGCAAGCTGCATTCTCTGTCTTTCTCCTGTAGATAAAGTTGAGGAGGCTCTGTCAAGTGTTAGATACCCCAATCCTAAATCCATTAATCTTTTTGCGGCACTCAAAAAAGATTCGCAAATACTTTTTGCCATAGGACGCATTTCCTCAGGCAGGGACTGCGGAACTCCCGTCACCCAGTTGATAAGGTCAGAAAGGGTCATTTTACATGCTTCATCAAGAGAAATTCCGCGGAGTTTCGGCATTCTTGCCGCTTCTGATAATCTAGTTCCGTGGCAGGAAGGACAAATGTCCTGTTTTAAAAATTTTTCGACGCGTTTCATACTTTTTTCGTCTTTAACTTTTGCAAGAGCATTTTCGACGGTATAAGTCGCGTTGTAGTAAGTGAAATCCAGTTCACCCGCCTGATTTGAATTTTTTGCTTTATAGAAAATATGTTTTTTCTCGGCAGGACCATTATAAACGATATCTTTTTCCCTGTCGGTTAAGTCTTTAAACGGAACATCTGTTCTCACACCCATTTCGCGGCAGACGTCAACCATCAGCGTCCACATTAAAGAATTCCAAGGCGCGACAGCTCCCTGTTCAATAGTTAAAGATTCATCCGGAACAAGAGTAGATTTATCGACGGTTCTTACTACCCCTGTACCCTGACAGGTCTGGCAGGCGCCCTGACTGTTAAAAGCAAGTTCTTCTGCCGAGGGAGCGTAAAAATGAACTCCGCATTCTGGACATACTAGTTCCTGTTCAGCCGCGACCGCAAGAGTGGGTTCAAGATAGTGTCCGTTCGGACAGCGATGGTTTGCAAGCCTGGAAAACATTAATCTTAAGCTGTTAAGCAATTCTGTTCCTGTCCCGAATGTGCTTCTTATCCCCGGAACGCCGGGTCTCTGGTGCAGAGCAAGGGCTGCCGGTACATACAGAACTTCATCAACCATAGCTTTTTCTGCCTGCGTCATCCGGCGTCTTGTGTAAGTAGAAAGGGCTTCCAGATATCTTCTGGAACCTTCAGAGTATAATACTCCGAGTGCAAGCGAGGATTTTCCCGACCCTGAAACCCCTGCGATTCCGACAACCTTATTCAGCGGAATATCAACATCAATATTTTTTAAATTGTGAACTTTTGCCCCGCGGACTTTTATTTCATTTACACGATTTTCCATAATATTTTCATTGCAAGTATAGCATAAAAATTATCCGGCAGACTTATTCTTTTATTTTTATAAAAATTTATAATAGCTGTTATGAAAAATATATTTTCCGAAAAAAATAACGGAGTAAATCTTGTCGTCGGGGCGGGCATCTCAGGTGCTGTAATTGCCGAAAGGATTGCAAATGTTCTGGATGAAAAAGTTTTAATAATTGATAAGAATACCTTTGTCGGCGGCTTGTGCCATGATTACAAAAATCGTAACGGAATTCTTGTGAATAAATTCGGTACACATATATTTCATACAAGTAATAAATTTGTATGGGATTATGTTAATTCTTTTTCGGAATTTTACACATTTTATCATAAAGCGTCAGCGTGTATTGATGGTATAAAAGTTAATCTGCCGTTTAATATTTTTTCTTTGTACCAGCTTTTTCCGGAGAGCCAGGCAAAGAAATTGGAGTATAAATTATTAAATCTTTTTCCCTATAATTATGATGCTGATATTGGAAATTTGAAGGCTGCCGGTGACAATGACCTGAATTTTCTTGCTGATTTTATCCTGAATAAATTTTCCAGACCTTATGCGGAAAAATTATGTCAGGAATTCCCTGCGGATATTGATAAACAGCTGCCTTATGCATTTATCAGAGTGAGTAAGGACAGCAGATTTTATACAAATAAATTTCAAGGAATTCCACAAAAAGGTTACACTGTTTTAATAGAAAATATGTTGAAAAATCATAATATTGAACTCTCCTTAAGTACTGATTATAATTATCTAATTTCAAAAAATTTCAAGCGGATATTTTTTACAGGTTCTATTGACGATTGCTTTAATTACAAATTCGGAATGCTTCAATACAAAAGCGTTCTGTTGAAATCCGAAGAAACTGCAGCAACAGGTGAGACCGACTATTCTGTTGTAAAATATCCCTGGGATTTTGATTTCTCTGCCGTGCATAATTTTACAGGTAACGGCAAAAACATAAGCGCAAAAGAGTTCTGGTCTGATTATGTTTACGGAGAAAATGAACGTGCATATCCTGTGAGAAACAGTGAGAATATTCAGCTTTATAAAAAATATAAAGACTATGCGAAAATCTTCCCCGAAATATATTTTCTCGGACGGCAGGGAATGTTTAAGCCATATTCGATGGCAGGTGCCGTTGAAGACTCGTTGAAACTTTTCAATAATTTAACTTCTTTAACCGATAAATTTATAGATGGTATAGTAGATAACTGCAGATAAAATCATGCAGGCCGGAATTGTAAGAACCCAGGCTGTTACGATATTACCGACGACTCTCCATTTGACGGCGTGCGCATGAAGGGTTGAGCCGACCCCCATAATCGCTGTTGAAATTACGTGGGTTGTACTCAGCGGAATTCCAAAATGCGATGCTGTGAGAATTAATCCTGCGGCAGAGGTTTCTGCTGCAAATCCGTGGATTGGTTTAAGTTTAATAATTTTATGTCCCATAGTTTTAATAATTTTCCAGCCGCCGTTCATTGTACCTGCAGCCATCGTAAGCGCGCAAACAAGAATTACATAAATCGGGATTTCAAATTCACCCTGAGGACCTTTATGTAGAACTCCTCCAGCTAAAAGCGCAAGCGTAATTATACCCATAGTTTTTTGTGCATCGTTTGAGCCGTGGCTCAGCGCCATAAGCCCTGATGACACAAGCTGGAGTTTTCTGAATTTTTTATTCACGACCTGCGGGTTAGCCCTGTATAAAATTCTAATTAAAAAAAGCATTAATAAAAATCCGGCGCAAAACCCTAAAACAGGAGAAGTAAACATCGGGATAATAACTTTATCAACAAGGGTTGTAACATGAACGGCGTCACAGCCCGCTTTTACAATTGTGGCACCAAGCAGCCCTCCGATAAGCGCATGAGAAGAACTTGACGGAAGACCGAGCCACCATGTGAAAAGATTCCACAAAACAGCGCCAAGCAGTGCACAGAAAATAACTGTCAACGTAATCATTTCAGAGTTAACAATACCGGCTCCGATTGTTTTTGCAACATGGGTTCCTGTGAGTGCGCCGATGAATTCAAGGCTTGCACCAAAGAGAACAGCCTGCTTCGGCGAAAGAACTTTTGTTGAAACAACAGTTGCTATTGCATTTGCACAGTCGTGAAATCCGTTGATAAATTCAAATGCAAGAGCAACGGCGATGACTGCGATTAACAGTAATATTGTTATTGTCATTTTTCTATTCCTAATTCTGTTTTAAAACAACGTTCAAAATTGTATCCGATACATAAAAACAAGCATCAAGAGCGTTTTCGATTTCTTTATAGATATCGCGGAGTTTAATAACATCCAGAGCGTCGTATTTGCCTGAGAAAAGTTCATACATGGCTTTTCTGTGGATTTCATCTCCGTGGGATTCAATTCCTTTCATCGCGATATTTTCTTTTGTAATCTCTTCGACATCGCTTACTTTTTTGAATTTTTTTATAATTCGGCCCAGTTGTTCTGTTGCCTGAACCAATGTTAAAGCCTGTTCTTTCATTTCTTCTGTGTACTTTGTCAATCTGTACACATCCAAATTTAAACAGGCTTTAATGATTTTTTTATTGATTTTGTGTAACTGAACCGCTATATATTGAATATCTTCGCGCTCAAGCGGTGTTATAAAACTTTTATTTAATTGTTTAAGTGTAAGTTTAAAAGAAATTGAACCTTTTTTCTTATATTTTCTTGCAATCTCTTTTTGCTCCTCAGTCAGATGATTTTTCATAATTTCATCGTAGAGTTTAGCAGTTTCAAGACAGATATCGGCGCTATCCTGAAACAGAGTGAAAAACATCTTATCCTCAGGAGGCATAATATAGGACATCAGATTAAATTTTGGCATGTTGTTTCTCCTTTTACTCACACACGCCAAGCATATAAAAAACAAGTCTTTTTATAAAGTATATTGTTACAAATCTTCACCGGACCGGCGGATGAAATATTTCTGTAGAAATTTTATAAAGATTAACAAAAAGTCAGAATAACGGCGTCATGCCAGAATCGTTGACAAACTGATTGAGCAGTCAGCGCGCAATGACCGAAATTTTTACCCCCGCCCCTTGCGGGAAAGGGTGCCCTATGGGCGGGTGAGGGGTAAAAGAAAATCTTCCGCCATTCCGAGAGTGTAGAAGCACGCAACGACATGAGTAATTAAATAATCAGAACACTAAATTATATAGGAGGTAATATGAGTGAAGCATCTTCAAAATTCCCGAATTTAGACAGGGTGTCAAAAGAATTTATAAATAATTTAGAAGCCGCAGGCGGCAAACCGTTATACGAAATGACAGTAGATGATGCAAGACAGTTCCTTGCGGATTTACAGCGGAAAACTTATAAAGAAATTCCGGCGGAAATTTCGGATATAGATGTGTTTACAGAATCGGCTGGCACAGTGAGTATTAGATTAGTTCGTCCTCATAATTCCAATGAAATTCTGCCTGTAATAATCTATCTCCACGGCGGCGGCTGGATTCTAGGTGATAAAGAAACCCACGATATGCTTATCCGAAAACTTGCCAATTGTACGAATTCTGTTGTTGTATTCGTGAATTATTCACGTTCTCCTGAGGCAATTTACCCTATGGCTCTAAATCAAGCATATGGGGTTCTTGAATATTTATATAATAATCCTGAGGAATTTAATATAGACCCTGACAGGATAGCTATAGCAGGAGATAGTGCCGGCGGAAACCTTGCGACCTCAACAGCCTTGATGACTTTACGTTCAGGAGGACCGAAAATTTTATTTCAAGCTCTTTTGTATCCAGTAGCCGATGCAAATATGGATTCCGATTCATATAAATTATTCAAAGACGGCCCATGGCTTTCTAAAAAAGCAATGGAGTGGTTCTGGAATGCTTATTTACCCGATAAAAGGCTGAAAAACGATTTGTATGTTTCACCATTAAGGGCTTGTGTAGACGATTTGGCCGGTCTGCCTGAGGCTTTAATTATCACAGCGGAAAATGATGTTCTGCGTGATGAGGGGGAAGCTTATGCCGCAAAACTTGATGAAGCAGGGGTAAAAACCTCCTGTATAAGAATTAATATGGCGCATCATGATTTTATGATGCTTAATGCGCTTCAATACAGTTCCGTCGCAAAAACAGCGTTTTCAATATTGTGTTCGGTTATGTCAAATAAATTACACGGGTAAATTATTTTCTGCCGGAACATATTTTGAAATGATTTCAGCGGCATCTGCAATAATTTGTTCGCAAGGGCGGGTTGCGTAATATTCTTCTGTCCTGTCAGAAGGTACATAATTATCATCTGCCAGAGGTCCGAGAAGTTCACGGCAGATTATCGTGCCGTGTTTTTCTTTGAATAAGTTTGCAAGTTCTTGAATTCGTTTATAGTGTTCGGTTTTAATTTCTTTATTGTTTGGCTCTGTATAACCGTATTTCAATCCTGCTATCATAAACATAGCACTCACCGCACCGCAGACTTCTCTCATTCTGCCCATTCCGCCGCCAAAGGAGGAGGAAATTTTAAGCGCTGTATCGAAATCAATCCCCAGTTCTTCAGCAAATGTGCAAAAAACGGATTGCGCGCAGTTGTAACCCTCTTTAAAATATTTTCTCGCTTTTTCAGAATATTTGTTCATACTGTTATAATACTTTAGCCCGGGGATATTTTCAATAATATCAGGCAAAAATTTTTCAGCTTTTGTTTTTATATAAATATATGAAATTCTGAAAGGGGAAAATATGTCATTAAAAGTTGACAAATTTGTGTATGGCAGCAGAAAAGCCTTAAATAAAATTGTGGAAAATGCAGATGGCGGCAGTATTGTGTCGCGGGAATTACAAATGGTGCCGAAGTATCTTGAGTGTGCAAAGTTATTCGGAAAAGAAGGGTATAGATTTAATGATGCTGAGGTAAAAGAATTAACTTCAGCTTTTGCGAAGTATGAGACAAAACTTTCATTGACAGATGTATTAAAAGAATTATTAACAATAGGAAGTGAAGGAAATGTAAAACCTCTCGGTATAGATGAGATAAAAGCATTTTTGAAAGCTACAAGCGGTATGAAAAATCAGGAGCAGAAGAATGTTTTGAATTTCTTAAAAGTATCAAGACAGGATATGCCGGTTAAATTGACTCTTGAACAGCTTGAGGCGGAATATCCATACGAAAAGTTTAAGTCCGGCAGAATAGCATTGGATGAGCAATACGGGTGTTCAACTGCACATTATACGGACGAATATTTTAAAAAAGTATATTCAGGGTTTATCAATAATGAATTCAGAATTCGGTCAAATCCGTATTATGCAGCCCAATTGAAATCTAATCAGTTTATATTTTCAGACCATCTGTTGAGAAATGATTCCAAGTTGATAAAAGCTGTATCAGAGGTAATTGATTCTCAATCTTTATATGAGGTATTTAAGATAGCTGGCACAGGCGATAATGCTATAGCAGCGTCAAAAGATCTGGTAAGTTTGTATAAAATGAGCAACGGAAATAAAACTTTAATAAAGGATTTGGCAACGATGTTTTATCCCTCAGAGGTTAAGCATATCAGAGAAGCGGTTGAAGCTGAAGTAGAAATGGAAGCGCATCATGCTGTAATAAAGCAATACAACAGTCCAAACGAGGAGAGAAAATCTTCTCTGCGCACAACGAGATCTAAAATTCTTTCTTTATTACGTATGAGTGATGAAGTGAGATTATTGCCAATCCGCACTGCCAAAAATGAAGACATATATCCAAGTAAGCAGTATGGTAACGTTCGCGGACGCCGAATTGCCGGCGGTAATTATGAACACGGCAAAAAGAAATAAAAGGGACTTATATAGCAAATTCCACTAAATAGGTTAAAACGGTTAACAATGCTTAACAATCACCGTTTTTATCCTTGGA
>CALUTK010000002.1 GCA_944323675.1 Candidatus Gastranaerophilales bacterium
ATGTTCAAAAAAGCCTGAAATCCTATTGAAAAAGTTATACCGACAGCAAGAAGTTTTCCGAACATATCAGGACACCTTGCGGCAATCAAGAAGCCTCTATGAATAAGCGTCCAGAATAAACCTATTATCAAAACGCACCCTACCCAGCCGAGTTCTTCAGCTATAATTGCGAAAATAAAGTCTGTATGACATTCCGGAAGATAGGATAATTTCTGTATAGAGCCGCCGTAGCCGACGCCAGAAAACCCGCCTGATGCAAACGCAATCAGAGATTGAATAATATTATACCCAGCGCCTTGCGGATCAAGTTCCGGATGTTTCCATGTTCTCAAACGCTGCATCTGATAAGGTTTGATAATTGTTGTCGCTGCGATAATAACAGTTGTTACCATTATCGCAAGACAACTAAAAAACAATTTTAAAGACCCGCCAGCAGCCAGAAACATTACAACAGATGTTGCAAGCAGCAGTATAACCATACTTAAGTTCGGCTGAACAAAAATAAACCCGAGCATTATGAGAATAGGAATAAATGCAGTGACCCATTTCTGCTGATCTAAAAGATTGGCGTCGTTTTTGAATACTGACGCAAGCAGAAGAACTACTGCTGGTTTTGCAAATTCAGAAGGCTGCAATTGAAACCCGAGGATATTTATCCATCTTTTTGCACCGTTAACCGTAACACCGAGCGGTGTAAAATCTACAAGCAGCAGCAGTAAAAGAATTGCGCCAGTAAAAATCAAATTCCAATCAGCAAGTTTTTTGTAATCGTAATTTGTAAAAAACTTAAGCCCGATAAACCCGACAACAAAACAAATGAGCTGTTTTATTAAAAATTGGGCAGGATTTCCACCCTCATCCAAACATTTTGGCGCTGAAGCTGAAAAGATTGCCATAAAACCTATTATTACAAGGAAAGCAACGGTAATCAAAAGAGTCTTATCCGGTGACGAAATAATGACACTGCATATAGGTTCTTTATTCTGATATGAATTATCTTTATCCACAAATCCTTGATAAGACATATTCCTTAAACACCTTTCCTCTTTCTTCATAGCCGCTGAACATATCAAAACTTGCGCATGCCGGCGACAAAAGCACCACATCTGGATTCAACGACATAGATTTATCAATTGCCTCCTGCAGGGTACCTTCTTTTATTATATTATTAAATCCGTTATTTTTCAGATTTTCTTCAAAACGCTCTGTTGCTTCTCCTATCAGAACAACAGTCTGAATGTGTTTATTCACTGCGTCGCAAAATTCTTTTAAATCAGTATTTTTATCCCGTCCGCCGGCGATTAAACATACATTTTCATTATTAAATGAATTGATTGCAACAAGCGACGCCTCCGGATTAGTGGCTTTCGAATCGTTGTAATATGTAATACCGTCTTTTTCTGCGACAAATTCCAATCTGTGTTCAGGAACCTTAAATGACATTATTGCTTCTTTTATATGCTCATTAGAAATTCCCTCAAGTTTTGCGCAAATGATTGAACATTCAACATTTTGATAATTATGCTCACCAATCAGCGGAGTATCTTTTAAATCAATAATATGTTCTTCTTTCCCTCTGCGTTTATAATAAATTGCATCATTTTTGACATAACAGCAGTTATCGCCAATTTCATCTCCAAAAAGAAAAACTTCTCCTGCCGCTTCTTTTGAAAATTCAAGAAGTTTTGAATCTTTAGCATTCAATACAGAAAACGCCGGCGCCTGAGGAGTTTTAAAAATTTTCGCTTTTGCCTTGAAATAATTTTCCAATCCTGCGTGCCAATCAATATGATCCGGCGTAAAGTTAGTCCAGACGGAAATCTGCGGCTGGAAAGAATTTGAATATTCCAGCTGGAATGAACTGCATTCGCAGACAAAGTAATCAATTGATGAGTCGTCGATTAAATCGCACGGTGGTTTTCCGTAATTCCCGCACGGTTCAGCTTTGTATTCGCTGTTTAGAATATGCGCGGTCAACGCTGTTGTAGTAGTTTTTCCGTTTGTTCCGGTAATCGCAATAAAAGGCTTTCCTGTTTGCGAGGCTGCAAGTTCTATTTCAGAAATTACCTTAATTTTTTCATCCGCAAGACGTTTCATAATATCACTATGCGGAGGAATACCCGGACTTGTAACAGCAATATAAGAATCCTTTATAAATTCATCGCTGTGTCCGCCGAATTCTATTTTTATCCCAAGAGATAGTAATTCTTCTTTTTTCTCTTTATCATCCGGCTTTTCTTCTCTGAATTCAGTTATAAAAACATCAGCCCCGTGGCGGTTAAGATATTTTGCGGCAGAAATCCCGCTTTTTGAAAATCCTAATATTAAAACTTTTCTGTCAAACCAGTTTGTCAACATACTACAATACACCTCTTGCCGTTAGATAGAATAATGTTAAAGCAAAAACCGACAACAGTGCCGAAACAATTGCAAAAACAACTACAATTTTTTTCTCGCTCCACCCGCAAAGCTCAAAATGATGGTGGATAGGCGACATCTTGAAAACTCTTTTCCCTGTTGTTTTAAAACTTATAACCTGAATAATAACGGAGAGCGTTTCCATTACAAAAAGACCGCCTAAGAAAATGAGGAGGAATTCAAACTTACTTACAACGGCCAGAGTACCTAACAGCCCGCCGATAGCAAGAGAACCTGTATCTCCCATAAATACCTGAGCCTTTGGTTTATTATATTTAAGAAATCCGAATAAAGCACCGGCAACTGCTGCAGAAATAATTGCGACTTCCGGATGTCCGCTGAAAAGCGCGATTAATGAGATTGCCGCGAACGGAAACATGCCGGTAGATGCCGCAAGCCCGTCCAGTCCGTCGGTTAAATTATAAGCATTAGACGCACCTGTTATTACAAAAACAGCAAACACAGGATAAAACCATTTTAAATCAAAATCATAAGAAAGAACGGAAAAAGTCGTTCCTTGAGAATAGGTCATCATAACATATATGGTCGGAAGAAGCGCAATTGCAATCTGCCGGAGTAATTTTCCTCTTGCAGAAAGCCCGTCGTTTGCCCGCCCTTTTATTTTAAGATAATCATCCTGAAATCCGGCAAATGTGTAAAATATCAGAGTTATAAGTATGATAATAGCCTCTTTAGAAAATCTCTGAGCCAGAAATAGAGCTATAATTGACGCGATTATAATTGCAAGAATTATAAATACACCGCCGGTTGTAGGGGTTCCCTGTTTTTTTGCGTGAGCTTCCGGAGCACAGTCTTTTACATACTGCCCTATCATTTTTTTCTTCAAAAAATCTATATAAGGAACACCGAATAACAAACATAAAATCATTGACAGCAAAAATGCCACCGCTAACATTATCATACTCTAACTTCTCCCTTAATGTGCCCGATAATCTCTTCAAACTTCATACTTCTTGAAGCCTTTAAGAATATTGTATTCCCTGCATTTATATTCGCAAGTATAAAATCGGAAACTTCTCTGTTATTTTCAAAATTCTTTACATAAAAACCTTTTGCGGAAAGTTCGTCCCCGATTTTTGCGGCAAGGTGCCCTACTGTAAGATATTTAACTCCTTTTGGAGAAACCTCTGCTAAATATCTGCCGACCCCTCTATGGAGTTCTTCTTCCATATCGCCGAGTTCACCCATATCACCGACGACTACGACAGGGTTCTCATAAAGTTTTACAAATGTTGAAACCGCCGCCTTCATTGAATCAGGATTTGCGTTGTAGCTGTCGTTAATGATTTTATAACCGTTTACCTCTTCAATTTCCCAGCGCTTTTCAATAGGTTTATAAGCCGCAAGCCCGAGGCGAATTTCGTCATAAGACATATTCAATTTAATCCCTAGATTAATTGCAGACAGGGAATTTTCTATATTGTAATCCCCTTCTACATTAAGTTCATATTCTCTTTCTTTATAGATGAATTTTGAATAAGAAGGGCGTCTTTCCAAAACTTCAACATCTGCCAGTGAATAATAAATCTTTTCACCTTTAAAATCTGCGAACTTTTTAATCCTTTCGTTATTCTGCGCAATGAAAGTTCCGTTTTCTTTCAAATGGTTAACTATTTCGCATTTAGCTTTTGCAATATTATCAAGGCTTCCGAGGCGTCCGATGTGGGCAGAACCGGCGTTTGTGATAATCGCGAAATCAGGCTCGGCATATTTTGATAAAAGTTCAATTTCGCCGAATCCGCGCATCCCCATTTCAATAATCAAAACCTCACAATCTTCAGGCATTGAAAGAACTGTCTGGCAGAAACCGATTTCGTTATTGTGGTTTGAAAAAGTTTTATGGACTTTAAATTTTTCGCCCAATACAGAGGCAACAATTTCTTTTGTTGTGGTTTTGCCGGAACTTCCCGTGATAGCCACAACTTTAGGGTTAATTTTATTTTTATAAAAATTTGCAAGTTTTAAGTAAGCGCAAAGTGTATCTGTCACTTTCAAGACAATTTTTGCATTATCAGGGTACTCATCTCTTGTCACAAAACATCCTGCGGCACCTGAATCTATAGCATTTTGAAGGAACTTTTCCCCGTCAAAACTTGCACCTTTTAAAGGGAGGTAAAGTTCCCCTTCTTTTATTGTTCTCGTATCAGTCGACAACTTGAAATCGTCACTTCCACAATTATTTTTTATTAATTTGGCTCCTGTTGCCTTTAAAATCTCATCCAATTTAAACATCATATAATAATCATACTTCAAAAAATTTTGATGAGTAAAAAGTTAATAAATATTAATACTACTTGACATTCAGGCTTTAGCAAAAGATAATATTTGTACGTATTACTATGGGTAAATCGTTTATAAAGCCGGTGGCGCCGCTAAGGAAATAAGCCTACAGACCGCGCAGCCGCTACGAGACCCGCAATTGAAAGGAAAAAATAATGTACGCAATTGTTGAAACAGGCGGTAAACAATACCCCGTTGAAGAAGGTCGTTATATCGACGTTGAATTATTAGATGCCGAAAAAGACAGCAAAATCGTTTTCGACAAAATCGTTATGATTGTAAACGGTAAAAAATCTAAAGTAGGACAGCCTTATGTTGAAGGCGCTTCTGCAGAAGGTACAGTTTTGGCTCACGACAAAGCAAAGAAAATTATCGTTTTCAAACAGAGACCTAAAAAAGGTTACAGAAAAAAACAAGGACACAGACAAGGCTTTACAAGAGTAATGATTAACAAAATCAGAACATCTGCTCAGAAAAAAGCCGCTGAAGCTGCAGAAAACGCTGAAGCGTAAAAATCCACCCGGCGGATACCGCGGGGAAAAAGATTTTCAGACAAGGTGACATGCAAGTCTTGAAAATCAAAAACGAGGGAAACCTCAATTCATAAAAATTCTGAAACCATTCAGAATAACAGAATAAGAAATAACAATAGGAGATAAAACAATGGCACATAAGAAAGGTATGGGATCCACCCGTAACGGTCGTGACTCCGAAGCGAAGCGTTTAGGCGTTAAGAAATTCGGCGGCGAAATCGTTAAAGCCGGCAATATCTTAGTTCGTCAGCGCGGAACTAAAGTTCACCCTGGCAACAACGTCGGTATAGGTTCTGATGACACTTTATTCGCTCTCATAGACGGTAAAGTTCAGTTTGAATCACACAGACGCGACAGAAAACAGGTAAGCGTTTACGCGGTGTAAATTTTCCTGAAAAGTTAAGAAAAGCCTCTCTCTTGTAATAAGAGAGAGGCTTTTTCAATTTATGCCAGCGTTTGTCCTTTTTTCTTATTGTCCATAGCGACATCAAAAACGCTAGTGTCCATTGTAATCACTTGCCCATGACTATGCTCTTGCTGATTTTTAGAGGACATTTCTGCATCCTGAACCCCAGCCGCCTCATTAACCTGAGCCCGCTCATTCTTTGCAAGTAAATTCGTATAATTTTTACCCTCCAATTTAGCTGCAAATATGGATAATTCTTTATTTCCAAATGCAGCAATATTCGCAAGAGGGACAACGGTTCTACCATTTAATTCCTTATTTCCGTCACACAGCTTAATCATATCTTCGGGTTTAAAACCCGGGAAAGCGGTGTAAATAGCCCCTACAGTAATTGTCATCCAAATCTCCTTTCCTTAACTTTAACTATATATTGATAAAGTTTTTTCAGAAATAAAGATTGCTATGCACTCACCCCACCCCATCCTATCCTATCCTATCCTATCCTATCCTATGAGGCATTATAGCCAGGTTTCAGGCTTTTTTAAATTTGTTTTTACATTTCGTTACAATCAATTTGCAGAAACTCTGTTTTCACCGAATAAAAATACTTGCAGCGCGTTTTCTGTCTGCTTTACAGGTTTATAAAAATCTTTTATAAGCACGTGCTGTGTCTGGATACAATTAAACCCGCGATTCTTTAAGTATTCTTCAAACGCGTCAGATGTTTTTGTATACTTTTTCTGTTTCACAAATGCATAAAACGACGATTTCCGCGCAGAGATTTCTCTCAGTGCAAAACATAAGATTTCATCATACGAAAGATTGTAGCCATCATTTGCAGAAATATCAATTATAAAATTCAAATTATCGTTCGTTGTAATCGAAAGATATGCAATAATTCTTTTCTTCTGAGGTTCTTCCAGTACATATCGGTTTTTATAGAAATTTGTAAAACCTTCAAAAAACGGTGTCTTATATTCATTTTTATCCCGTTCCAGAGATGGTCTGAAAAGACTGTTTAATTCCCCGTTAAAAAGCCGGCTGACCTGTTTTGCGTCTGAATTCTGGCAGGGACGGAAATTCGCGGGATGGATATCTCCGGATTGGAAATTTTCTATTTTCCAGAGGCTTTCGCTGGCACAGTGCCGGAAGCCGCACCCTTGCGAGAAAAGCTGCAAAAGTTCTTCGTGCGATTCATCAACCATTACACAAAAAGAAACAGCCCCGCGCGCACCGTATCTTGCTATTACAAATTCAACAAGCTGCTGTCCCGCTTCATAATAATTATTTCCGAAAATCAGCCTCGAAATATTAATCTTATACGGATTTCCCATCGTCGGCACCACTGTAATAAGTCCGAGAATTTCCTTATCATCACAGAGGACATAGGATTCAGGCAGAAATTTATATTTCAAAGGCAGCATAGTATGAAGCATTGTAAATGCCTCATTGCGTAAATCTCCCGTGAATTTGTCATACTCGTTGTTGTCAAGATATTCAATCATTTTACGGATTTTTGGAATATCAAGACAACTTAATCTTCTGATGCGCGTCATACTATTATTATAATATTTTTTTTGCGCGTTCGCAAGGTTTATGTTAAAATTTATTTGAGGACGAAGTATGAAAATAGCAGTTATTGAAAATGATAAAATTGTTGTAAAAGATACGGAACGCCTGACACTTGCAGGGCGTGAGGGTGCAATTGTGAAGGTTCTCGGAAGCGGACTCTGCGGCTCTGATATTGTCAAATTCAGAGAACACTTAAGCGGCAACGGAACCGTTCTCGGCCACGAAATTGTTGCTCAGATAATTGAGATTAATTCAGAAACATCTTTTAAATCAGGCGATAAAATAGTTACATCTCACCATATTCCGTGCGGTACCTGTAATTACTGCAAACACGGAAATGTATCTATGTGCAAACATTTTAAAAGCACCAATATAAAACCGGGCGGATTTAGCGAATATGTTTATCTTTCGGAAGAGCATCTGCAAAATGTCGCACACCTTATTCCGTCAAATCTCACGGAAATTGAAGCGTCTTTTTATGAACCTCTCGGCTGCTGTGTGAGAGCAGTTAAACGCGCAAACCTTATGAAAGATTCTAAAGTCCTTGTAGTTGGTTTAGGGTCAATCGGAATTCTTATGTCTCAGGCTTTAAAAGCTTTCGGGATGGAGGTTACAGGATGTGACCTTTTGCCTGAAAGAATTGATTTTTTGAATAATCTGGGGATTAACGCATTTGATTCACGTGAACTTGCGGATAATGAAGATTTTGATGCTGTATTTATGACATCGGGGGCGGATAAAGCGATTGACGTTGCCCTGAAAAATATCAGAAGCGGCGGAACAATTCTTGTATTTTCAAGCACTCCTAAAAATACAGGCTACAGCAATAATGAAATTTATTATAGAGAACTCACTGTTCTCGGAAGCTATTCGCCATCGCCTGCGGATTTAAAGGATTCGCTTGAGCTTCTGCGCGACGGCAAGGTAATTGTTAAGAATATGTCGACGGTTTACAGCCTGAATGATATACAAAAAGCTTTTGATGATACAATTAATAACAGAATTATGAAAGCTTATATAAAAATCGGATAAAAGGTAAAAAATGAGAGCAATTCAATATTACGGCCCGCAAAATATCAGACTTGAAAACGTAATGGTAAAACCGCCTCAAAAAGGGGAAGTCGTTGTTAAAGTAATGTCCGCCCTCACATGCGGAACTGACGTGAAAACTTTCCGCCGCGGACATCCTGTATTGATAAAAAATATCCCTTCTGGTTTCGGGCATGAATTCGCCGGGATTGTCGATAGAGTAGGCGAAGGCGTTGAAAACGTCAAAGCCGGCGACCGTGTGGTTGCGGCAAATTCTGCACCTTGCGGTAAATGCTTCTACTGCCGCCATGAAGAATATAACCTTTGCGAAAACCTTGATTTATTAAACGGAGCTTACGCGGAATACATAACGGTTCCTGCTAGAATTGTCGAAAAAAATATGTTAATTCTGCCGGATAAATTGAGTTTTGATAAAGCAGCATTTTGTGAGCCTCTCGCAAATGTCGTCCACGGAGTCGAAAGAACAGAAATAAAGGAGGGGCAGAGCGTCGGAATTATCGGAATAGGTCCGATAGGCTTGATGTTTGCAAGACTTGCAAAACTGAAAGGCGCACGGGTTATTGTTGCTGGCAGAAATCCTCTGAAATTAAAAATGGCAGAAGAATTTGCTCACGCTGACGAAATAGTTGATTTGGTCAAATACCCTAACCCTGAAAAGATTTTCCGTGATTTTTCGGAGGAAGGAAAGGGGCTTGATGTTGCGATAGAATGCGTGGGACTTCCTGAAATCTGGGAAAGAATTTTCACATTTGTACGCCCAGGTGGAACCGTACATTTCTTTGGCGGATGTAAATCAGGTTCTACAGTAACTTTTGACACAACAAAAATGCACTACGGCGATATAAGACTTATGAGCGTATTCCACCATACTCCTAAATATTTCAGAATGGCTCTGGATTATATTGCATCGGGGGATGTTGAAGTTGAAAAACTTATCACAGACACAATCGGGCTTGATAAAATTGAATGGGCAATGCAGCAGCATATTGACGGCAAAGCAATTAAATTCTTAGTCAAACCGTGGATGAAATAAACGCTTCTGTGTGGACGGGTCGAGAATATTCTTCCATTTACCTTTGGGTATTGTTAACTTATTATTGATCCCCCTCCTCGAAATCAAAGATTTCGTTACCTCTCACAAAACGTGACATTTAGTCACCTTTTGTTCGGCAGAGTCGCAAGGGAGGACAAAAATTTTAAATTCATTGCAATAAAAAGTTAACAGACCTGAGGGTGTGCAAAGGACGGGTGAGGGTTTCTTAGTTGGGCAGGTATGTCCAATCGACATTTCCAGCAACCACACTGCCGTAAAATTGTATGGTAATAAATATTTAACGTCATCCCGGGCTCCGACCCGGGATCGCATAATCGTTAGACTTTGTTGTACTGCGATTCCGCATAGCTTGAAAAACGTGATTTTGCCATCCGGCTCAATGTGTTTTTCTAAGCTTTTGGAATGATGTTTCCCTGCTTTGACCTATACAGCCTGCAGCTTTGCTTTTTTCGTTAAATTTCCACCCTTGTCGTCTTATACAAAAGATATCCGCTGTTTTTAAAGCCTCTGTAAAATTCATATATAATTCTGACATTTCCCTGCTGTATCATAAACACCGGCTCATATGTGTTATTCTCCTGTACTGACAAAATTGAATAATTATCTTTATCCTTTGCCAAAACCTTTTCGACGTATGGAGTAAGATAGACTTTGTCATACATCGTACAGATAGGAGTCGACAAATTCATCACAATACTTGAATCCGCAGGAGCGCTTGAACAGTAATCCCAAACATCTATATTATTAACTTTCAACAAGGGCAGAGGAGTTTTTGCCGGTGATTCATACACTATAATTCTCGCATCTTTTAAGTTTGGATCATTTATAATTGACTTTGCAATAGAAACCGATCTGGAATTAAAATAAATTAAATCAAGACTCTTGTCATTAAATATCAGTCCTGCAAACATAACGGCAATCATAATATCAGCGATTAAGAAAGTCCGTCCGCCTTTTTCGAGGAACCACGCTGAAAGCAGCACATATATGTACAAAAATATAAAATGATGCGGCCAGCCTGCATAAATTGTCAAAAATACAGTAAGCAGCCCGCCAAACGTGAATATATAATAAAAAATTCCTTTTAGATTTTTTGCAAAAATAAGACAGAGAAGAATGGCACACGTACCCGTAACAAAGGAAATTAAAGCAAACCAGTTTATAATTAGAGAATTTCCAAAAAGGAAACCAAGAAATTTGCTGAGAAAAACGCCTCCTTCAGAGGTTAAAAGTTTTGACGTTGACCCGAGCTGCCAGAATATTAAAACGGCACCAAAAGCCATTATGACAGAACTCAGAATAAAATCTTTCTTTGGCGTTTCCGCTTTTAAACCGGATTTAATCAAGTCATATAAAAATATAAACCCGTACGCAGCAGCCCCAAAAATTGCCATTACGCTTGTGTTTGCACATAAAACAATCAGAGTTGAATAGACAAGAGGATGTTTTAATTTATCCTTAAATAATGCCTGAAGCAAAAAGAGAAACATTACGCCAATCGCATAGCATCTGGCAAGAATAGGCAGGCACGCGAAAAACGGGAAAGAAAATGTTACAAGAGTTTTTGTAAGATTACTGAAAGGCGCCTTTTTCCATAAGATAATAACGCTTATAAGAGCGAAAGCGTAGTTCATAATAAACATCGGCCAGGGATACCAGAGATTGAGTTTTGCAAACGGCATCAATAACAGATACCAGAGGAATGTGTGCCCCTCAAGCGACATTAGCTGGATAATTTCCAACAAATTCATCTCTTGTGCAATGCTGTATGCATGAGCCTCATCAAACCACGGCTGGTGATTAATAAGCCTTAAAATAGTTATCACAACATAAATTGAAATTACAACCCAGAACCAAACGTTATTTTTTGACTTCATGGTATTCCTTTTCTGTATTAACTTTCCAGAGAATATCCTTAGAAAGTCCGCCTTTTATAACATTTACAGCCTCAATTCCGCTAAGCATAGAATGATCCATATTGTTATATTTATGCTGACCGTTGCGGCCTATGCAATATAGATTTTCAATACTGTTCAGGTAATTTTTGACTATATCAAAATCCTTGTAGGAGCCGAAATAGGCAGGATACGCCTTTTTAACCTTTACTCTCACCGTGTCAATAACATCTTCGGGGTTTACTATATTGAGTTTTTGAAGTTCTGAAAGCCCGAAATCAATCATCTCTTTTTCGGATTTATTCCACAGCTCATCCCCTTCATTACAGAAGTATTCAAGGCTTATAAACACTTTGTCCCTGAAATCCTTCACCAGATACGGAGACCAGTTGTTCATAATCTGCAGGCGCCCCGCTGTGATATCATCTTCTTGAATATAAATCCAGCAGTCAGGACAAATATTATTAATAGTCGGGATTTTGGTGTTATTTTTAAGGTTAATTTTATTGCAGTAGAATCCGGCGAGAATATAATCCCTGTATGGCAAATTTTTAGCCACAGCCGCAACATTTTCAGGTACCCGGGCGCCAAGCCCTTCCACCAAATCTTTTACAGGCATTGAAGATATAAAGAAATTCCCGCGGAATTTCCCGGAACGACCGTCGTTCCGAATCGTATTAACGGCTATTATCTTATTGCCGTCTGTTTCAAAATCCGTAACTTTTGTATTAAAATGAATTTCGCCGCCCATTTTTACAATTTCATTCGCCATAAACTCCCAAACCTGACCGCAGCCATACTTCGGGTAATAAAATTCTTCAATTAAAGAAGTTTCCTTTTCTTTATTTGAAATTAATTTTAAAGGCGACAGGATTGCATTTAAAACAGCCTTTGATAGCGAAAGCCCCTTAATTCGCTGCTCACCCCCCTCTTTTGATATTTCAGACGGATGAAGCCCCCAGACTTTTTGAGTGTATTTTTCAAAAAACATTTTATAAAGAACTTTGCCGAAACGGTTAATCATGAAATCTTCAAGCGTCTTTTCGGGAACCTTATGCAAACAGGATTTCAGATAACTCATACCGGCGTTGAAAGTTCTGCCAAGCCCCATATTGAGTATTGTCGAGGCTTTGAGGCTCACCGGATAATCAAAAAATTTCCTCAAATAAAAAATTCTTGAAACTCTTCTGCGTTTCAGCATAACCCTGTCGGTTTCATCTGGATCAGGCCCTGTCGGAGAAAGGGTAATTTCACGGTGAAGAATTTTATCATCAATTGGCGGTTTCCCCTGCAGCGGAAGGATTTCTTCCCAAAAATCCAGTATCTCTTGATTTTTGGAGAATAATCTGTGTCCGCCTAAATCTATCCCGTTGCCGTTATGGTGAACAGTTCTGGAAATTCCGCCGACGCAGTCAAGTTCTTCCAGTATAACCGGTTTTATATCTTCTGTATTTTTTAACAAATTGTACGCCGCGCTGAGTCCCGCAGGCCCCGCCCCTATTATAACAGCTACTTTATCTCTCATATTCAACCTAAACAAATTTTCATGTTAATATAATAAATTATAACAAACCGCTATCTGCTGTGCAAGAACATTAAAAAGAGACTTATATCGCATACACTAAAGAACGCAGAAATGTCACCCCTGAAAAATTCAGCATGACACTTTTGTGCATCTGGTGTAAACTGCGATATAAATCCCATTAAAAAAGACCGGTTTTTAAATAAAAACCGGTCTTTTAATATAAAGCTCTCTTATCTTAGTTTGGCTTGCCAAAACACTTACTTAACAGCCGCAAGCCCTGTTTTAATACCTGCATCGGCATTAATGCTTTTTGCAGAAGTAATCGCCATATTACGGCGTTTTCTCGCTCCTCTTAATATAAATTCCACACTGTCGCATACATTACACGAAGGTGATACAATCTTTTTCAACATATATAAAAATCTCCTTGATTTCACTGATTACATATTTTCTATCGGCAGATTTTTAGTAAACCTTTAATTGATTTAATAAAGTTGTTACAAAAAATTTACAAAAGAATAGGAGTCTCATTTCTTTCTCTTTTACCTGTAATTTTGACTTTACATTTAATCAAGCTAAAACGGATTAGAAAATTAAAAAACACACAACTATATACAGCGCCGCTTCACGCCGCCGAAATAAATAGAAGTAATTGTAAAAACTTCTGCACTCTAACTTATAATCTCTTTTAAAGACGTATTAAAATCTCGGGGATAAATATCAAACCGCCGATTATAACGGCAACTATAGTCACAAACATCACCGCGCCTGCCGATATATCCTTTGCCATCCCGACCATCTTAGAATAACGATTATGGAAAATTGCATCAAGTGAAAATTCAATTGCAGAATTCAACATCTCAGCTGCTACAACAAGCCCTATTGCAAGCAGTAATACACTGATCTTTAATGCACTGAACTTCAAGATAAAACCCAGTATAAGGACAAATGCCGCAGTAACAAAATGAATCCTTATATTTCGTTCGCTTTTTAAAACTATTCTCAATCCCTTACGCGCATTTTTGAATGTGTTTCCAAACCCCTGCGCCTTAAATTTACTCATACTTCCCCCAAACTCTCCAGCGCCCTATTTTGCTGCTCTATAACAAAATTATAATCTTCCATTGTCTGGTGGTCAAATCCTAACAAATGCATTATCCCGTGACTTATAAGAAAAGCCAGTTCGTATTCTGGTGTAACTTCCTTTTTAGAAGCTTCTTCGCGGACTTTATCAAGCGCGATTATGACTTCACCAAGGTTAATCTCGCCGTCAAAGATAAATTTTTCCTCCGAATCAGCAAATATTGCAAAAGTTATAATATCCGCAGCATAATCTTTTTCTCTGTATTCACGATTGATTTCATGAGTTTTTACACTGTCACAATAGAGGAAATCAAAAGAAATTGTATTAAAAGTCTGCCCTTTCAAACAGCAACTTTCACTAATTTCCGGTTGTTTCAGATAAAATTTCAGGATTTTCTTTGCGATTTGAATAAACTTACGCTCATCTAAATCCCAATCAGGAAAGATATTCTCGCTGAAAATATTAATTTTCATTCTTTCCCTCATTGGAATTTTTATCTTCAAGCTGTTTTATCTTATTTTCCAGATCTTCATCCAGCATTTTTGAAGGCAGGTTGATTTTGTTTTTCTTAAGTTCTTCTTCAATATTTTCCTGATATTTAATTCTGTTATGCTGCATACCGCGCAGAATCCGGCTGAAGGTTGCCGCGATAACCTTTATATCGTGGAGCGTCAGAGGGCTGTCTGAAAGCTGTCCGTCATTCAGACGTTCTACAATAATCTTATCAATAATCTTTTCAATTTCTTCCGATGTAGGATTTTTCAAAGAACGGACTGCAGATTCCACCGCATCTGCAATCATGAGGATTGCGGTTTCTTTTGAATTAGGCTTCGGCCCTGTGTAGCGGAACTGTTCTTCTTTCACGTTTTCAGCCCCTTCTTCTTTTACAGCCTGATTATAGAAATAGCTTGCAAGGCCTTCTCCGTGGTGCTGGAGTATAAAATTATTAATTACAGGCGGTAACCCGTATTCTTTTGCAAGTTCAACCCCGTCTTTCGGGTGCGCGGTTATAACCATTTTGCTTAATCTCGGATTTAATTTTGTATGAGGATTTTCAATTCCGAAATAGGATTGATTTTCAACAAAGAAAAGCGGTCTTTTCAGTTTGCCTATATCGTGATAAAAAGCTCCGACTCTTGCAAGTATCGGATTTGCGCCGATAGCTTCCGCAGCAGCTTCGCAGAGGTTAGATACCATAAGACTGTGGTGATATGTTCCAGGAGCCTCAAACTGTAAACGCTTTAATAAAGGCTGGTTATGGTCTGCAAGTTCGGCAAGACCGTACGGCGTATTAATTTTAAAGATACTCTCAAATAACGGAAGGGTTCCGAGTGCAATCATGGAACTTATAATCCCGTTTAATGCAATAAATGCACAGTTTTTCAGAATTAATACGTTATTCACCTCAATCAAACAGCGCTCAAGAACATATATCGCAAGCAGAATAACAAGCCCTGCAGCTGATATTACAAATCCGGCCTTTATTAAATCAAACCGTCTTGAATATCTGATTTGCGAAATCGTAATCATTGAAACTAAACTCAAAAGCGCAAACGTTACAATAATATGAGCTGAATATTGCGCCCCGACAGTCAAAACAGACAATAACACCATAGTTGCGACAATTGCGACCCTTGGGTTTGTAAATATCGCAAGAAGCAGTACAAATGCCGGTATAGGCAGAACATACGGAGAAAATCCTGTCGGCATAACGACTGAAATACCTGCAAGGATTAAGGCAAGAGTTCCTGATATCGCCATATACCGTGGTTCAAGAAACTGCTTTTCAAAAAATTTCATATATGCAATAAATATAAGGGTTGCAAGAAATACAAGAATATAAATCGCAATTAACCCCTGCGCATTTAATTCATAAACATTATAGCCCGCCATCCGCAATGCATCACGTTTTAACTGGGTGACAGGTTCTCCTTCAAAAAGGATTTTTTCACCTTTCTGATATGTTACTTCATACGGCTTCACTGAATTTTCGGCATTTTTACGTGCAATTTCAGTTGCAAACTCGTCTATCACAAGGTTAGGTACAATTACCTGACTTAAAAGCGCATTTATTATTGAAATCTGGCGTTTGGATACGTTTGAAATAAGATTTTCACTGATTATCCTGTCAATACTCACCGTTTCAAAATCTTTTTCGCTGATACCTTTTTGCAATATATTGGTAAGTGTCAGGTTAGCTTTATCAAACACTTCCCTTAATGATGGATCGTCCGACTTTAAAAAGAAATTTATTACAAAATTCTTGCGGCTATCGCTTGAAATATCAAACAAAAGCGATAACTCTTCCTGCTTGACTTTATCTTCAACATCTTTACGTCTTATCTGGATAATTGAATTTTCCAGAGTATCAAGGTTTGTTTTTATAAAATTATCCTCAGCAGGCGCTAAAATAGGATCAACCTTTTGCGCAACCTCTTTTTTATGCTGTTCTGTACGCTTTACATCAATTACAGTAATCGTTTTTTGCGCAATTACATCTTTTTTACTTATACCGTTTTCAACTATTGTCTGAAAAAAGAAATTCTGGGATGCAATAACCGCTGTCATTAAAATCGTAAACAGCAAAAATCCGGCAGTTTTCAATGCCTGAGACGAAAAGAAAAAATCCCGTATTCTTGTTGTAAATATCAATTTATTCATCAATTATCACCATTTTTAATTCAAAACTACACCAACTATTTTATATCTTCCCTGAAATTTTTCAAGTTTGCCAGTTTAACCATCCTCTGTACATCTTCAATCAATTTTCTGTTGATTGAAATAAGCTCAGAAAGAATAGCAATAAGAGAAACCTGAACTCCTGTCAGCAAAAGTATAGCCGCCAGAATCAAGGATTGTATATGTCCCTGCCCGCTGCCTGCAGCATAATAATATATAAATCTTATTCCAAGAAGAAAACCGAAAAATAAAAATATTCCTCCGATAATTATAAAGAACCGGAAAGGTCTGTATATTATAAACATCCTGAGCATTGTAAAAACAGAACGCCTTATATATTCAAACATATTCGTAAATAACCTTGATTTACGGAGTTCTGGATTAACCTCAACTTCAACACATTCAGTAACAAGGCCTTTTGCCTTTGCCTGAATAATCGTATCCAGCGTATATGTATAATTATCAAAGACATTCAACTGTAAAGCCGCACTCCTTGAAAATGCCCTGAACCCGCTCGGCGCATCCTGAACATCAGTCTTACTAATCAGTCGCATGACAAAAGAACCAAGCTTTTGCAAACATTTTTTCAATAATGAAAAATGTTTAATTTTTGAAACAGGTCTTGAGCCGATAACAATATCAGCCCTGCCTTCTAATATCGGTTTTATAAGATCTTTTATATATTCTGAATTATACTGGTTATCAGCATCAGTATTAACAATAATATCTGCGCCCATTTCAAGAGCTTTATTCAGGCCGGCTGTAAAAGCTTTTGCCAGTCCCTTATTTGCTCCCAGAGAAATAATCTCACTAACCCCGGATTTTCTAGCCGCCTCAACAGTTCCGTCCGTGGAACCGTCATCAATCACGAGGACTTCAATTTTGTCTATGCCTTCTATCCTGTCAGGCAAATCCTTTAATGTCACGGGAAGCGACTTCTCTTCATTGAAACAAGGAATTTGAATTACCAGTTTCATACATACCCTCTCTAGTTTTTTTTATTATATAATTAAAATATAATATTTACAAACGGGGATTATTGTATGATTGTCTGGGTAATAACAATTTTAGGCCTTGCTGTCAGATTACTGTTTATTGATAAGCCGGAAGGACTCTGGAACGATGAATATATATCCTGGCTGGTTGCTTCACAACCTTTAACAAATGGGTTTTTGGAGCATATAAAATGGCAGTGCCACATGCCGCTTTATTATATCTATTTAAAATTTTTCATGACAATTTTCAGCGACAGCGACCTTGTATTAAGAATCACATCGGTTCTTGCCGGAACTGCCTCCATTCCTGTAATGTACCTTGCAGGGCGGGAAGTTAACAAGAATACAGGTTATTTTGCAGCAATCCTGACTGCTATGAGTTCATTTATGATTTATTATTCTCAAGAAGTCCGACTATATGCATTACTGTTCCTTTTCTCGGCTCTGTCGCTTTTGTTTACTCTTAAAATCCTAAAAAAAACAAACATTAAAAACCTTTCAGGATTACTTATTTCAGACATCTTAATACTTTTAACTCATACAATCGGGTTTATATATGTATTTTTTAATCTTCTGCTGGTAAGTATCTTTTTATACAAAAATTTTAAAAAAACAATTGTTGTAATGTGGAGTGTAATCGGAGCATCCATCCTCTTATCGGTGCCGCTCATTTTGAAAATTTTCACGACACAATCTTTTTCCCAATGGTGGGGAAGCTTTACTCCGGCAAAATTCGGATTTTTGATGACCGATTATTTTTCACCGGTCTTAACAAATCTTGTTGATTCGCCTGCAAAATTTTTCTACAGCCACAGTCCGGAATTTTTCATTTGCGCGCTGATTCCTGCTATAATTGCAGGTATTTGGATTGTTAAATCCGTTATTAAAAACAGAATTAATCAGGCATTCCTTACAGCCTCTGTAAGCCTTATTCTTGTAATGACAGCAGCCGCATTAACAGGAAAACTCGTATTCATCACAAAATATTCCATTGAAATTTATCCTGTATTGATTTTCCTTGCAGCATGCGGCGCTATGAGCTTCAAAAAAAAGATATGGAAGTACTCACTGATAATAATTTTCTGTCTGATACATATCGGATACCTCGCGGCAAGCCCGATTTCAGCACCTAAAATAAGAAGAGCACAGGGGCATGCCATTGTAGCAGAACTTATTAAACAGTCCGGACTAAAAAAAGGCGATATTATTCTTCTGGAATACTATCCTCAATCCAGATTTGAAAAATATTTTGACTTTTCAGATTACAGGGTAATCTCCATTGATAAAGGGAATTTTCCGGAATACATGTCACCTGACGCGAACTATTCAAAAGCGTTAAATGACGGGAAAAATATCTATAGAGAGGTCTTTGCCTCCAACATAAATCCGTATCTGAAATATAGAATATACACAGACATCATTAACAATATGCAGACAGGCCAGAGCGTTTTAGCGGTCATGCTTAACAGTGTTGCATTTTATCCTTCAAATGTTATTATGACTATAGCAGCTGATGATAAGCTGTATGACAAAACTCCTTTATTATTTTTAGTTTTCTCGCACATTAAAACTCAAATATTCTACGATTTGTCCGAAAGCCTTGCCAGGATTAACTTTAGGAGCAAAGGCGAATGGGCGGCAATTAAGTTCACAAAACTTAATAATTAAGGAGAAGAATAGCAATTTTTCTTATGTTTGAACCTATATATAAATAGAAGGGTTTAGTAAAAAAATAGTGTTATGAAGGTAGAAAAGATTAACTTAACAAATCACAACGGTGCGTCAAAATTACGCGTTACAAGCGGAATGCAAACCTCTACACGTAATTTTGTAAACCCTAACTTTACAGGTTCCGTACTTCAGTCAGATCTTGTAAAAGACCTGCAAAAGATGATGCCGCGGACAATTAAAGTCACCAATAGATTAGCTCAGAGCATGGGAGAGATTCAAAATATCGTAATAAATTCACTGGGGACAGGTCTTGTGGCTCCGATATTTATTAAATATAACCCGCTTTCTAAAACAGATGAAGACACAAGAACATATTCAGCATGGAGACAACCGATTTCGGCAGTTCTTGCAGTCGCAACACAGGCTAGCATGGTCGCACCTTTTAACAATCTGATTAACTGGATGTCAAATACTGGAAATCTTCCTGATCCTTACAATAAAACTAATTTCCAGAGTGATTCTTATATAAGAGATTTAATACACAAAACAAACCCTAATTTTAATAAAGAACAGCTTGACAGAGCAGTTGCCAAAGAAAAAACAAAACAGTATAACGAACTTCTGGAAAATTTAAAAAATAAAAATACTATTTATATAAAACAATACAATGCTCCGTCTAAAAAAATGGACAGCACAACATACAAAAATCTTCTGCTTGAAACTATTGAGGATATGCTAAAGGATGATAATGACAAAGAGACTAATTGCAAAAAAACCAGCGAAAAACGTAAAATAAGAAGCGAATTCTTCAGACAGCATAACGATAATGCAAAAAGTGTTCTCAATGATATAAAATCAAACCTTGAAAGCTTAAATAATGTACGCGACTATAAAGACTACCTGTCCGCAAAAATAAAAGCTCTGAAATCAGAAAATGCTGACGCAGAACTCATAAAAATGGTAAAAGAGATTAAAGAACGCGCCAATATTAAACCGCCTGAAGAAAGTGGTGAGAAAGCGCTGATGAAAGAAATCCGGGATAAGGTTTCTAAAATGTTGAAACACGCTGATACATATGCAAAAGCGATTTCGGAAGAAGATGTCAGCAATCACGTAGAAAAGAGTCTGGAAGCCAAAAAGAATGCTCTTGAAATTTCTAAAAAAACACTTGAATCACTTAAAAATAAAATTAACGAAGGAATTACAGTAAAAGATATTGAAAAATTAATTGCCGATAAGGTAAAAGAAAACAACATAACAGAAGATTGCAGCATAAAAACCCCATTTTCAATAAGAGTAATAGAAAAATACAAATCAAATATTGAAAGCAGCCTTGATGGTTACAAACGGTTTACGGGATTGATAGTTTCGTTAGCGGTACTGCCGATTACCTGCTGTCTGTTGAACTGGATTTACCCGATATTTATGGATGCGGTATTCCCGAATCTTTCAAATAAAAAGCATGACAATGAAGCTTCGGCACTCGTTGCAAAAGCTCCTAAAACAGAGGAGGCAAGCCGATGAGTAAAGTTCACAATATATTAACAACAGCCGCAAACAAAACAGTCGAATATACTCTTATGAAGCCTCTGCAAAAGCTTTCAACCGCACCGGGAATGGGACGGGTCAGAAAAGAATTCTGCAACAAAAACCTCAACTTTATGAACGGGGTAGGGATTGCCTCCATTGTGCTAAAAGACGGCCTCGGATGCTATATGTACGTTACACAGAGTTTAAACAACGATAAAATTCCTGCAGACAAACGTAAATTTGTTGCCGCGCTGGACTTAGCAAACGGCGGATTGATGATTGCAATGCAGATATTGTTATTCCTGACAATTTCAAATAAAGCAATGCAGAAGAAAATGTTCAAAGGACTTTACGGAAAATACTTCAGCAGAGGAGTAACAAAAGGATACCAGGCAATAGTAAAAAATCAGGATAAATATAAAAACATAACAGGCAAAGAATTCCAGAAAGGAATGGATGCAATTCACGATAAAGCAGTTGAGGCATTCAGTAATATCACATCACTGGTAGCGGCAACGATTATCGGAAAACGTGTAATTGTTCCGTTCATAGCAACCCCTCTGGCTGATAAGACAAAAGAGTGGATGTGCAGAAATGATAAGCCGGAAGAAATAAATTCCGAAACAAAAAATACATACTGCAAGGAAAAACACGACCACCGCAAGGCTAACTGCCAGCCGCAGAACCAGTTAACCGCACAGGTAAACAGATTTACCGATAAAATAAAAACCTTAACAACACCTGAAAAATAGTAAATTGGTAAGGATCAATAAATGAGGACGCCATTGCGCAAGCGTGGAAAAACTGGCTGAAGCGAATTATAAAATTATCCCCACGCCTCTTGCGGGAGAGGGCTGAATTAATTCGAGTGAGGGATTAATAGAAATGTTACGTCATTCAGATACAGTCGGTTGAGCATACCTGCCCAATAAAAATCCCTTTATAAAGGACGGGAGCGAACACGTCATTGCGAGGCGTTTGTTAACTTTTCATTGTGCCCCCTCCTCGGAATCAAAGATTTCTGTCACCCCGAACAAAACGTGACATTTAGTCACCTTTTGTTCGGCAGAGTCGCAAGGGGAGAATTTACTCAAATAAAAAAGCGGTCAGAAACCGCTTTTTTATTAATTATTAAAAAGGTTTTGTCTGATTAAGTTTCAGACGCAAATCTCTGAATCTTGCAATATCTTCCTGAGTTTTGCCGGAATCCTTAAACACTGCCTGCGCTGACGGGTGAACCATCAATACATAATCCATATGGATTTCCAAAAAATTATATTTTCTTGGCGCCTGATTTGCGTTACGTGGATAAATCTCAGCATTTGTTACCGCAAGAAAACGTCTTTCTTTATCATTTAAAAGGTCTGTCAATTCTCGGTTAGTATTAGTATATTTTGAAACATGCACAATACCTTTGATATCATGGTCAACCGTCAATATACTAACCTCTATTGGAACAGTGTCTATATTTTTTGCCATCTTCTTCTAATCCTTTAACTACCGATATGATAAGTATAATATATTTTTCAGAAATTGTCTATATGTTAAATTTTATCAATCCTTTTCTTCATACGGGTTCCGTAGACCTCGTGGACATCAACAACAGAAAGAAATGCGGAAGGATCAATTCTTCTCACAACCTCTTTCAATTTACTCATTTCAAGACGGGAAACCACGCAGTAAATAACGGTTTTATCAATACCGGAATAACCGCCTTTTCCGTACAAATAGGTAATTCCGATTTCTAAATCTTCAATCAGCACTTTTCCGATTTCTTCTGATTTATTACTGATAATTCTGACGGATTTAGAAGTATCCAGTCCGTCTATCACAACATCAATAACCCTGTAGGCTACAAAATAAGTAAGGATTGAATACATCGCCTGTTCCCATCCGAATACAAGACCGGATGCGCCATAGATAAATATATTAAATGCCATAATTATTTCGCCGACAGAAAGCCCGAATTTTTTTGACAAAACAAGCGACATAATTTCAGTACCGTCAAGCGAACCCTCATTCTTCAACACGATACCGACTCCGAGCCCCAAAATCATACCGCCGAATACGGTTGCAAGCAGATGATCTTCCGTCACCGGAAAATGATGAAATAGGTTCGTTGCAATACCGAGCATTGCAATTGCAAAGAAGGTCTGTAATACGAACTTTTTACCCATTTTTGTGAGCGCAAGACAGACAAACGGAATATTTAAAATTACAATCAAAAGACCGAGGTTGTAATCAAAAAGGTGGCTCAAAATCATTGAAACACCGACAACCCCTCCGTCAATCATCTGGTTTGGAACAAGGAATCCTTCAATCGCAAAACCAGCTATAAATGCTCCTATCGCTAAGAAAAGCATTTTTTTTATAAGATTAAAAATATTTTTTGGCTGCAGAAATGTTTTAATATTACTAATAGTCATTTATTATTTTTCCTTTTTTCCGGTATTTTTTCTGATTGTAATAAAATTATTTATTTTGAATATAGTTTTTTTACCGCCCTCAAATTCATCTTCATCTTTATATCCGAGGATATTTTCCAGATCATTTTTTAAAGTAACCAGATCCTCATAGCGTTTAAGGGTTCCGTCCAGAGCAACAGACACATCACCGGTTTCTTCTGACACAACAAGACATGCAGCCTCGCTTGCTTCTGACATACCGATTGCTGCACGGTGGCGGGTTCCGTATTTCCAGCTTAGTTTTGGATCTTCCGTAAGAGGAAGAAGAACACCTGCCGAGATAATCTTTGGCCCGCTTATGACAACTGCACCGTCATGGAGCGGTGTATTCGGGTGGAAAATTGTGAGCAAAAGTTCTGTTGATAAATCGGCATTTAATTTTGTTCCGACATCATAATAGGTGTTGCTTAAATCATTCTGGAAAACCATAAGTGCTCCGGTGTGAGATTTTGAAAGGAATCTTACGGCTTCAATAATTTCTTTCATAACGTCAATTTTTTCATCTGAATCATTTTTATTATTATTTGACGAAAAAGCTTTACTGATAAAATCGACCTGTCCGAGAAACCCAAGAAAACGGCGGAGTTCCGGCTGGAAGATTACGATAAGACTTAATGATACAAGAGTAACTATAGCCTTCAAAAACATTCCGAGAATTTTTAAATCAAATCTTACAAGAATTTCTCCGAACATCCAGACAAAAATTAAGATAAAAATACCTTTTACAAACTTTTCAGACTGGGTATTTTTGATAAATTTTTTGTAAAAAGCATAAAGAATAATGACGATAACAACGACTTCAAAGAGGTTTGTCCAATTAAAAGACAAGTCCATCGCGCCTATTTGGGATTGTAAATAGAAAATAAAATCGTCGACCATATTACCTTAACCTATCCGGAATTACGTCTTTAGAAATCAAATCATCTAACGTCTCTCTCATAACTATAATATCAGATTGAGAATTATTTACAAGTACCATTTGAGGTTTTTGTACTCTGTTGTAGTTTGAGGCCATGGAATAATTGTATGCTCCTGTATTATAAACGCATAAAATATCGCCTTCCTCAATTTCTGGGAGTTTTATTCCGTTAATCAGAATATCTCCGCTTTCGCAGTAGCGTCCGGCAATTGTGACTTCAGCCGATGTTTCTTGTTCAGGTTTATTTGCTATTTGCGCAAGATATTCGGCTCTATACATGGATGGACGCGGATTATCGGCCATCCCGCCGTCAACTGCAACATATTTTTTACCTTTTGGAACCTGTTTTGAACTTCCGAGAGTATACAGAGTAACTCCGGCCGTTGAAATAATACTTCTGCCAGGCTCTATAAATAATGTCGGAGGTTCAATTTTGTATTTTTCAATACTTGCATTCAGACTTTTTATTATAACATCTGCTATTGCAAAAGTAGATGGTGGAAGGTCTTTTTCAGTGTATTTAACGCCTAAGCCGCCGCCTATATTTATTTCATCAAGTTTCAGAGAAAATTTTTCATCAAGCCGCGCAAGTTCTTTTACAAGAATTTCAATTTCATCGTGGTACACTTTTGTTTCAAAAATCTGTGAACCTATATGAGCGTGGAGACCGTGAAGTTTTAAATTCGTATATTCATTGAGAATTAATTCAACAGCCTCGTCAATCTGTGTTAAATCGAAACCGAATTTTGAATCAAGATGTCCTGTTTGAATATATTCATGAGTATGGCATTCAATTCCCGGAGTAATCCTGAGCAGGATATCAGCTGTTTTATTTTTACTTTTCGCAATTTCGTTTAAAAGCGAAAGTTCAAAGAAATTATCTGCAGAGATTCTGCCGACACCTAAATCCAGCGCAAGATTAAGTTCATCAAAAGTTTTGTTATTCCCGTTAAAAAGAACCTTATCCATCGGTGCGCCTGATTTATAGACAGTATAAATCTCGCCCGCAGAAACAACATCAAAGCCGAAACCTTCTTTTGAAAGGATTGCAGATGTTGCAAGCGTACATAAAGCTTTTGACGCGTACATCATATTTATTTTAGGATAAGAAGAAAATGCGTCTTTATAATCATTACAAATACTTCTTATTGTAACTTCATCCAGCACATAAAGAGGGGTTCCGTATTTTTCCGCAAGTTCTACAAGGTCACACCCGCCGATTTCGAGATTTCCTTTTTCATTAACTTTTGTTGTAACCGGTTTTATTGACTGGTTTGTACTCTCTCGCATTTGCTGGCTCCTGATAACATCTCTTTTACATTACCAGTTTAACACAGGGAAAACAAAATTTAAATACTAAAGATAAAGGAATTATAAAAGATTTAATGGTTTAAAAGTTGAAACGATGAATGGATATTTTAGCAATATTAATAATAAAAGGTCTATATTTGTTTTCGAAACGATAGCGTGAGCGGAGCGGAAGCGTGTTTGAGAAAATAAATATAGACCTTTTTATAAAAATCTCATTTTACTTTAGCAAAATTGCGCAGGTCATAAGAATGCTGAAAACCGCCATTAAATCGCGCGCCTTGAATAATACAAAATAAAAATGTTCACAACTTTTATCTTCCCCTGCATTATAATTCTTCATCAACATATACACCAAAAATGCAAAAGGAATCGTTAACAGTGTCAAAAGTATCCACGGATTTGACGACATAAAACCGAAAAGTATTGCCGCTATATAGCCGGCTGCAACAAACAGCCCAAAAAGAATTAAGGCTTTTCCTTTATCATTTATCCTGCAGCATAGAGTTTTTTTATGTGAAATTTTATCACAGTCATAATCCAGAAGCGTATGAATATATAAAAACGCCACAGTAAACATTACAACCGCAATAGAAAGAACTAAAACTTCCACAGAAAACGATTTTTTCATTACATACCAGACCCCTTCAAACATTAACGGTCCGAAAAGAAGTCCGATTATTATTTCACTCATTCCGACAAGAGAAAATTTTGCATAAGTAAGAGTTAAAATTCCGCCCGACATCATCAACAGAACGACACCCCATCCGCTTTTAAAAAACAAAATAATCCCAGTAATAATTGCAATTATCGAACATATAGCAATCATTTTTTTTAAATCATTAAGAGTAATTGTCCCGTCTCTTAAAAAACAGCATTTAGTCTCCACAGCACTTGCCATCATTTTTTCATCACGCGAAAGGATTCCGTAATCAATATAATCATCAGCCATATTTCCCGCAAGGTGCGCCAAAATAATCCCGACAAGCGCTAATAAACCGTTAAAAATATTCCCGCCGGATTTAAGTCCGAAAACAAAAACCGTAAGCCACGAAAGAATTGTAACAGGAAGCGCAAAGGCTCTTGAACATTCTATAAAAAATTTTATTTTTTTTATCATTTTAAAAGCCCTTTTATCCCCATAACGGCTTCATAACTTGCACCGGCTTCAAGGAGTTCTTCTGCAGTAAGTCCGAAAAGCGTAATCAGTCCGTACGCCTGTTCCGGAGTTTTTTTAATCTCAGAAGCAACAATCTTGACGGCTTCTTCTCTTGAAAGATTAGAAACTCTGTCATTAATTCCCAGACGCAGACTTCTTTTTTTTGCCTTACCCATTGCAGCCCCCGCCTAAAGCCAAAAGCGCTGCACCTATCATGCCGGAATAGTTTCCGGTCATAGCCTTCACAACCTTTGTTGGAGTGGTTATAATTGCCTTGTTTACTTCTTCTGTTAAATATTCAGTATCAACAAATTCTCCCATCGACCCAGAAAGTACAATAACATCAGGATCAAAAAGATTTGAAAGCCCGATTAAACCGTCCAGAATATCGTTTTGCCATTTATTAAAAATTTCTGTCATAAGTTTATCGTTCTTCTTCCAGCCGTCAATAACATCATAGGTTGTGATATCCGGATTTTTTGATAATTCTTCTGCTGTCTGTTTTAACCCCGAACCTGATGCATAAGCTTCAAAACAATCCCAGCTTCCGCAGGTACATTTTCTGTGCTTATCCGTACGCATCTTAAAATGCATTTCGCCGGCGGCTCCGTTCTTGCCTTTAAAAAGTTTATTATTAATAATTATCCCTCCGCCGACCCCTGTTCCGAGCGTAATCATTATTGAATCCGCCATACTTTTTGAGGCACCTAAAATATGTTCTGCCCAGGCTGCAGCGTTTGCATCGTTTTCGACAAAAACTTTCTTGCTGCTCAAAGATTTGAAATCCATATCCGGATAACCTTTTGCAATATTACCTGTCGAACCTAAGATTTTATCATTTGAATTATTCACGGCTCCGCACGTTGAAATCGCTATAATATCCACATCATTTTCGTATTTTGATATAATGCTTTTAAAAACTTCTTTAATTTCGTCAAATGTTTTCGGGGTCTGACGTTTTTCTATTTCGCCTGTAATCTCTCCCTTTTCATTAACAATTGTATTATAAATCTTAGTTCCGCCAATATCTATGGCAAGAGCCTTACGCATAAGAGTTTCCTTTTTTCTTTACTATTTTCTGCTGACAAAACGTTTTGTAATCAATTGAGGTCTTGTAATGGCTGAGCCGATTACAACACAATGTGCGCCGAGTTCAAAAGCCTTATCAACCTGCCACGGCTCCCAGATTCTTCCCTCCAGTGCAACCGGAACATCAGTTTCTTTCACAAGAGCCTCCAGTAATTCAAAATCAGGCCCGTCACCTGCTTCTTTTGAATGGGAGGTATAACCTGATAAGGTGGTAGATAAGATATTTGCGCCGAGTTTTGCACAATTGATACCTTCTTCTACTGTCGACACATCCGCCATTGAAATACGCTTATTTATTTTTATATACTTAATAATATCATTTAAAGTACAGCCCTCCCGCGGACGAGAGGTTCCGTCAAATGCAATAATATCCGCACCGGCATCTATTAACGAGATAACTTCTTTCAATGTAGGTGTTATATAGACAATCTCTTTCCAGTTTTTCGGAATAGCATCAGGCTTTGTAATTCCGATAACAGGAACATCAAAAAGTGTTTTTGCGTTTTTAACATCCCTGACCCCTGCAACACGAAGCCCGCCGGCTCCGCCTTTTACGACAGATTTCATCATGGCAGCCATGCACTTTTCAAGATACAAAGGTTCTGATGGCATTGCCTGCACTGATACCACTACTTTATTTTTTAAACGATTAACCATTTCCATATATTATATTATAACGTAAAATCTTAACTTATGCTATAATATATTTAAAAAAGGTGAGGAAATTTAACATGAAAAAAAGTTTGGTAAAATATCCGTTTTTAACAGAAGAAGTTGAAGTTTATACACGGGACAACGGTCATACAATAGTTTTAGCCCATAAAGAAGGGGCTATGGCAAATGTAAGCACCTGGGTAAAAACGGGTTCAATAAACGAAACTGACAAAAATAACGGGATTTCCCACTTTTTGGAACATTTAATGTTCAAAGGCACTCATAAGCATAAAGCCGGCGAATTTGACCGCATTTTAGAAGCAAAAGGAGCTATAGTAAACGCCGCAACTTGGAAGGATTATACATTTTATTATGTTACCCTTCCAAAAGGCGAAGGCGGAAAAGATTTAAATCTTGCAATTGAACTTCACGCTGATATGATGCTTGACCCTATTTTACCGGAAGAAGAAATCGGCGCGCCGTTTGATTTAAATGATACTACGGTTACGGATAAACGCGAACGCCATGTCGTTATTGAAGAAATCAGAATGCGCAAAGACCAGAACTGGACTAAAGTTTATAACGCATGCAATTACAATATGTACACAAAACATCCTTATAAACGCGATGTCATAGGGACTCCGGAAATAATCTCTCAGGTAACCCGCGATGATATTATGAATTATTACCGGACATTCTATTCGCCTGAAAATATGACTACAATCATCGTCGGAGATTTCGACAACAAAGAAATCCTTGCTAAAGTCGAAAAAGAATTTGATTTTAAAGACAGACAAAACGCTCCGCAAAAAGTTAACGAAATTGATTCTCCGGTATCCGGCACAAAAGTTATAGAAAACACAGCTCACATTAATACTTCCTATATGATGTACGGCTGGCTCGGGCCTAAGGCAAACGATTTAAAAAATACTATCTGCCTTGATTTGATAAGTATAATTTTCGGAGACGGAACAAGTTCCCGCCTCTATCAGAACTTAATAGAAAAACAGTCTGACCCGATTTTCAATATGATTAACTGCGAGCATTATCAGTTCAAAGACGGCAACAATTTCTTTATTCAGGCAAACTATAAACCTGAAAAGCAGGAACTTGCAAAAAAACTTATAGAAGAAGAACTCGCAGGTCTGCTGAATAATCCGATGACAGACGCGGAACTTTTAAAAGCAAAGAAAAAGACAAAATCCCGTTTTGCATATTCAGCAGAAACCGTCTCTGAAATAGGAGAAACCATAGGTTATTACACGACGGTCTGCAACAATCTGAAACTTATTGAAGATTATCTGAACGATTTAGATTCTATAACACTAGAAGATTTAAATAATGCAGTAAAAACATACCTGAATATAGATAACGCGGTTATATCTGTTCTCACTCCGGAAAAAGCTTAAAATACATAGTAAAAATACGAGATGCGTATTTCTGATTACGAGGAATGCCGGTACGTAAAACATAAATTATACAATTTTTCAGTTACGGTTCGTAGGCCGGCAGATGTCGTCAACACAGGGAAAACAAAGCCTCCATCATGTTATGCGATATGAGAAGTTCAGTATTAGTTATTATTTAACAAAAAATTAATAATGAGCAAAGTTCATTACTTATTTCCGGAAAATTTTTGCAAGATTAATTGGATTTATATCGCACTTTACACCAGATGCACAAAAGTGTCATGCTGAACTTGTTTGACAAAGCGAACCAAAATTTTTGTCATCCTGAATTTATTTCAGGATCTTAAAAATTTTGAGTGAGCCTGTCCTTACGAAGTGCAGCATCTCTAAACACAGAGACCCTGAAACGAGTAGAGCCTGCCCTGAATTTATTTCAGGGGTGACATTTCTGCGTTTTTTAGTGTAAACTGCGATATAAGTCCCAGATTAATTATATATTTCTGAAACATTCTTTATTCCGTCTTCTTCCACTGGCAGGCAGTAAGAAATATCCCCATGGAAGAAATAAGATCCATTCCCGTCTCTTACAACCATTAATGAAAATAAATCTACACCAGCTTTGTTCGGCTTAGAAAAACCGTTTACATCTATGGCAAAAATAGGTCTGTACTGCTTATTTTCTTCATTATATATAATTAAGATACTGCCGTCATCCAATACAAAAACATCATCCACATGCTCAATCATTTCTTTTGTAAATCCATTGCACTGCTCGTTTGTAGTATATGTTTCATATTGCGGGATACATCCGTCGCGCAAAGCTTCTTGCTGACAGTACCTTTGAATTTTAAAATTAGAAAGAAATGTTTGATAAAAGTAATCACAGCCGGAATAATCATTACTCACAGCAGGATCAGTTGAAAAATAGCAACCTGTGTCCCCGCCGATATCTCTTATAGTGTTCAATAACACTGTCTGATAAGTGGAATAAATATTTTTAAACCTGCGTTTATTTTCAGACTGCGCCAAACTGTCAATAACTGTTGTAACAGCAAAAACTATTAAAAGGATAAAAACTCCAAGTATAGTAAAAAATGTTAAATTAAATGCATCATATTTTTTCATTATACAACTTCCATTGGTTCTACGTTAAAATCCACTAACACCGGACCTTCCGTCTCAAAGCACTCCCTTATTGCCGGAAGAATTTCAGTTTCCTTTTCTGCCCGAATACCTTTTATCCCGTATGCCTCTGCAATTTTTACGAAATCAGGATTTGAGATTTTCGTTGCAGAAAACCTGCCCTCATAAAATTTTTGCTGCAATTGCCGCACCATACCAAGATAACCGTTATTCAAAATAAACAGTTTTACGGGCAGATTATAATCTTTACAAACAGCGAGTTCAGTCAAGTTCATCTGAAAAGAACCGTCGCCTGATATACAAATTACAGGATTACAGTTATCCGCAACACAGGCACCGATTGCCGCCGGAAGTCCGAATCCCATAGTACCCGAGCCTCCAGAGGTTATAAACCGGCCCGGCGCTGAAAATTTAAAATTAGCAGCAGTCCACATTTGATGCTGCCCGACCTCTGTACAAACGTACAAGTTTCTATCTTTTACAAAATCACTTATAGCTTGAATTACTTCAAAGGAATGTATTTTATCGGATATTTTATGATTAATTTTATTATGAGTTTTAAAATCAATTGTATGTCTCAGCCATTCTGACTGCAGAGGATTTTGTTTATAAATATTTGATTTAAATTCAGCAATCAAATCGGTTAAGACCTCTCCCGCATCGCCTGTAACAGCCAAATAAGCCGGAATGTTTCTTGATATTTCTTTTTCATTTATATCAATTTGTATAAATTTGCGGCTTAATTCTCCGTCAGAAAAACATGAAGTAATTCTGTCATTAAATCTTGCGCCTACAGAAAGAATTAAATCACTTTCCTTCAATGCCTGATTTGCGGAAATGCTTCCGAATATACCATACATGCCAAGATAATTTTCTGCATCCGGCGGATATCCTCCCAGTGACATCATAGTATTAATTACAGGTAAATTTAAAAGTTCTGCGAACTCTTTTAATTTTTCACAGGCATGTGAGTGAATGACGCCGCCGCCTGCCACAATAACAGGCTTTGCAGCCAAACAAATTTCCGAAATAACAGCTTTAATTAATTCACTTGTATACTGTTTTTGAGAACGAGGGAACGCAATAGCTGGGAAAAATCTTGCAGTCTCCGTAAATATATTCTTAGCAAGATCGATAACAACAGGGCCTTTTTTGCCGCTCATAGCAGTATGGAAAGCTCTTTCAAGCACTGGCTGCAAATCATTTACATCAGTTACCTGATAATTTGCTTTTGTACAGGACTTTGTTATATCAATAATATTAACTTCCTGAAAAGCGTCTCTACCGATTAATGAAGCCTGAACCTGACCGGTCAAAACAACAAGCGGGAACCCGTCCAGATAAGCATTTGCAATACCTGTCACGGTATTAGTTGCACCGGGGCCTGAGGTTACGAGGACAACACCACATTTTCCGCTCGCTCTCGCGTAACCTTCCGCTGCATGCACTGCTGCCTGCTCGTGCCTTACCAGAATATGCTTTATATCACTTTGTTTAAAAAGTTCATCATAAATACTCAAAACAATTCCGCCTGGATACCCGAAAATTGTATCAGTGCCGAGCCTTTTTAAGGTTTTAAGCAAGATTTTTGCACCGGTTAAGGTAATTGATTGAGTATCTGCTAACAAAGTAATTGCCCACCTCTTTCTTGGATACATTTTAGCATATTTTGCAACATGTGTCAAAATAAAAAAGAGGGGATTTATATCGTAGTTTACACTGAATATGCGCAGACTGTCATGCTGAACTTGTTTGACAAAGCGAACCAAAATTTTTGTCATCCTGAATTTATTTCAGGGGTGACATTTCCGATATTGTTTGGAGTAAAACTTGTATATAATTCCAAAAAAGAGTGCCGTGATGGCACTCTTTGAATTTTATTTTAGTTATCAATTTCTAATAAATCTTTCCACTGCTGTTTTTTAGTTTCAATTTTCTTTTGCCTTGCTTCCTGTCTTGCTTTAGCTTCTTCCTGCTGTTTTTTCCATTGCTCTTCACGCTGTTTTTTAGCTTCTTCTCTTTGCTTTTTCAAAGCTTCCTGCTTAGCTTTAGCTTCTTCCTGTTGTTTTTTCCATTGTTCTTCTCTTTGAGCTTGAGCTTCTTCGCGTTGTTTCTGGCGCATTTCAGCTTCTTTTTTGTTAGCTTCTAACTTGTTATATGTAGATTCTTCTGCAGCTTCAAGTTTGTTCAAAAAGTTTGATATAGGACGATTTTCTGCGGCTTGAGCCACACCTGCTGATAACATTGATAACGCCATTAATGCTATTAAAGTTCTCTTCATATAAAAACTCCTTTCCTTTGTAAAAAGTATTATACTAAACTTTTTCGTATATTTCAATTATTTTTTTTATTCCGTTTTCAGCAGTCTTAAAAATTTCAAGCATTTGCGGATATTCATAAGGTTCGCCCTCAGCCGTTGTCTGGAATTCAATAATTTTTCCGCTTTTCGTAAGAACAACATTACTGTCAACTTGCGCATGCGAATCTTCCTCATAACACAAATCCAGACGAACCTCTCCGTCAATTATTCCTGCTGAAATAGCCGCAACAGGTTCTATTATCGGATTTTCTTTTATAATGCCTTTTTTAAGAAGCTTTTCAACGGCAATTTTCAATGCAAGAAAACCGCCACAGATACTTGCTGTTCTTGTGCCGCCATCTGCTTGAATTACGTCTGCATCAATCGTTATTGTCAAATCAGGAATTTTCTCTAAATCTATGCTTGCCCTGAGACTTCTGCCAATCAGACGCTGAATTTCCTGTGTTCTGCCGGAAATTTTGGTTCTTTCTCTCTGGCATCTGGTATTTGTTGATGACGGGAGAAGTGAATATTCCGCCGTAAGCCAGCCGCGCGAATCGTCTTTTTCCATCCACTTTGGTTTTCCTTCTTCAACCGATGCTGTCGTGATAACCCTTGTATCGCCAAATTCCACAAGGACAGACCCGAGCGCATTTTTTGTAAAATCTTTTGTGAATTTAATTTCTCTTAATTCGTCGTTTTTTCTGCCTTTTCTCATAACCTTATCCTTTATAATCGTAATCCCATATATAAATCTGACCGCAGTATTTGCATACTGCATGCTCATTCATAAACTGTAAATCCGGCACAAAGGTATAACCGTCAACAGAAATTTCTATTTCATTTTTGCTGTTGTATCTCTGCTCAAAATGTCTTGCACCATGGTAATCCGGTGAAAACATTAATTCAAATTTGTCGCGTGATTTACAGAATTTACAAATAAACATTATTCGTCTTCTTTTTGCTGTGCTCTTTTCAAAATATTTTTGTCGAGCTTTTTAACTTTCTTCTCCTGTCTTTCGGAATTTGTATTTAAAGCTTTATACCAGAGAGTCCAGCAGATGCTTCTTAATGGAAGTGTGAACCCTGTTACAATAAAAAACGCAATCTGATAGACCAACATTTCCGCAACATTTGTAGGTGTAACGATTTGCGCACGCGGATTTAGAGTAATCAGCCAGTTGTTGAAATTGTCCAGAGGAATATTTGTCATAACCCAGTTTTCAAAAGGTTTTGTCAAAAATGCAGTGACTCCTGTTAAATCAAAAAATACTGAAAACCCTTCTACAAAAAGATAGTGCGTAAAAAATCCTATAATACACATTAGAATAAATGTTCTTGCAAAATTGCCTTTTATCAAAAGCATACTGCGTCTGAAACACCCGAAAATAGAAACATCATCTTCAAATGTAAAAACCTGAAAAATCAGTATGAAATAAATAAACAAAACCGCCGCAATTATTATAAAAAACGGGTTTATTGCCAGAATACTCAATACACCAACCAGAAACCAGAGGGCAACATATTTGAAAGTTCTCTGGGTAATAAGCGCGTTATGTGCCGGAAAATCATAAACTCTTCCTGAATGCAATGCGCTTTCAGTCATAGAATTTAAAGCCCCGTAAGCCACAAGGTAATCCCAAAAAGCTTTCAAAAATATAATCATCCCAGGAACCGTTATCAAAATTACACAAGCAACAATTGTAGTGAAACTGTTAAACGCCGGAGATTTTTCTATTAGTGTCGGCAAGTATGCAGTATAAAGCCCCGCAAGCCCGAAAATTAACCCAATTCCGACAAGCTGTCCCAGAACAGGAAATGCCATATATTGCGTGAATTTTAGAAAATTCATACAATATATTTTCACACCCTCTGTTAATACATTGAAAATTCCGTTTCCTGTTTTTGCTTTAGACATATTCTCTCCTTATAACCGCAGTTTTGCAGATGGTATTTTTATATAATTGTATTATAATTTTATTATAAATAAACTAAAAAAAACAATGACCGATTACAAAGAATTAATTAAAAGTTTTAATAAAGAAGATTATACATCAGGACGCGTCAACTTACATATACATTCAACCTTCTCGGACGGACGCGGAGATTTTTGTGATTTAATTAAACAGGCAAAAGAAAAAGGATATAAAAAAATCGCCATCTGCGACCATAATACAATTAACGGGTATCTTGAACACGGTATTGATGATATAGTAATTCCTGCCGTAGAATTTGACGTCTGGTGCGGGTATGTGTTTATGCATTTGCTAGGCTACGGTGTAGACGTTAATAACAAAGAACTCCAATCCTTCTGCGCAAAATCAAAACGGGAAACAGAGTGGGATATTGTAAGAATTTTTGCAACCAGAAATATTAAAAAACTTATCCGCGCAATTCACAACGCCGGAGGGATTGCGGTTATTGCACATCCTGCCTGCTGCTGGGCGCTGAGTCATGACAGATTTATAAAGAAACTAATCTCCTACGGATTAGACGGAATGGAAGTATATTACCCCTACAAACGCCACCGCGGAATAATAAAATTTACGACAACTCATAATATTGAAAAAATCGCCGATAAATACGGACTGATAAAAACGGGCGGGACAGACTTACACGGGGACGTTCTGGAATAATCAAACCGCGTTTTGTTTCAAATAAGCCTCAATAAACCCGTCTAAATCGCCGTTCATAACAGACTCAACATCACCGACTTCATATCCTGTGCGATGGTCTTTTACCATTTTATAAGGGTGGAAAACGTATGAGCGAATTTGGGAGCCGAAATTTATATCAACATTTTCGCCTTTAAGTTCGGCTAATTTTTTTTCGTGTTCTGCCTGACGGATTGCGAGAAGTTTTGATGCAAGAATTTGCATTGCATTTTCTTTATTCTGCAATTGCGAACGCTCCTGCTGGCATTTAACAACAATACCTGTCGGTTTATGAAGAATTCTTACGGCGGTTTCCACTTTATTAACGTTTTGCCCCCCGGCGCCTCCTGAGCGCATTGTATCAATTTCCAAATCCTCAGGCGGAATTACAATAGTTTTTTCAAAGTCCGCTATAATCGGCGATACTTCAACCGATGCAAAACTTGTCTGGCGTTTCCCATTAGCATTGAATGGTGAAATTCTGACGAGCCTGTGGACTCCTTTTTCAGCCTTTGCATAACCGAAGGCATATTTTCCGGTAATTTTTATAGTTGCGGATTTAATCCCTGCTTCATCACCGTCCAGTTTATCAAGCAAATCTACATTCCAGCCGCGATTTTCAGCCCAGCGTATATACATACGAAGGAGCATGCTTGCCCAATCCTGAGCATCAGTTCCTCCGGCACCGGCGTTTATCGTCAAAATTGCGTCTGCTTCATCATATTCACCGCTCAACATCAGTTTAATTTCAAATTTATCAAGTTCTTTTTCAACCTCTGATAAATTATTGAAGCTTTCATTAATCAAATCAGTATCGGCAATTTCAAGAGCGACTTGAGCGTCATCAAGAGCTGACTGCCATTTTTCAAGAAGGGCTTTATTTTCTTTAATTTCTTTTATTTCTGCACCGAGTTTTGACACTCTGGCTTTATCCGCCCAGATATCCGGTGACTGCATTTCGTTTTCTAGTGTTTCAAGTTTTGACGGCAAAGAGGCGTAGTCAAAGACACTCCTTCGCGCTTTTTATGCGTGGCTGCAAAATATTCAAAAGCTGCTTTAATTCTGTTTCCATATAATAATTATACTACAAAAATTTATGAATCGACGACCTTGATTCTACCGTCGTCCACTATATCAACAGGTTCCGGATGACGGCGAAAATAATCTTCCACACACTTTGTAAGGTCATAGTCAAAAACTTTTTCCGCCTGCTTAATTTTATTGAGCATACTGAAATTATCTCCGCCAGCTGCTATATAATCGTTTACCGAAACGAGATATTTTTTATCTTTTCTAGGGTTATTAACATCTATATTTTCTTCGGTTCCGTCTTTTTTTACGAATCTAATTTCTTTTATTTTCCCGTCTTTTGTAACCGTATATTTTAAACCGGACACATATATTAAGCCGGGTTTGTTACTCTGATTTGTAAAAGAATGTGCCGCAAATTTTATTGCATCCACAAGCTCTTTTTCAGTATAGTAAACATTTACGATTTTATTCTTAAACGGCGATAATTCAGAAATTGTTCTTGTATCAACACGGCCTTTCTCCAGAGTTCCGCGCAGCAGTGCGGATGTAATTATTGCTATATCTGCTCCCGTATCTTCTCTTACCGCATCCAGCGCAAAATTTGCAAGCGGACTCGGGTCTATTAAATCATTCTGCAGTATAGGAGGAGCAGTTCTGACCTGACCTACGATTTCAGGTTTTCCGAAAATAGTATCAAAGACATGACGGGCAGGAGCATTACGGCTGAATATTCGTGTTGTTGCAACATTATTCTGGGCTTTTCTGATAATTCCGTTACTGTCAAATTCAAGATTTAAAATCCCGAAATTTCGGCCGTCTCTGCCGGCTTGAGTTATTATCACAGGTTCTCCGCTTTTAGAGCTGAGGAGATTTACGTTTTCTTGAATATCTTTCAAGAGATTATGAGAATGTCCGCCGAGAATAACGTCAATACCATCGGTCTCGCGGGCTATTTTCATATCATATCCGTATCCGCTGTGGGATAACAAAATTATTTTATTTACTCCCTGCGCCTTTAATTTATCAACTTCCGCCTGAACCATTTTAATTGTTTCTTCTATACTGGCAGGTTCTATATCTTTTTCTCTTAATACATCTGCGTATTTTAAACGGGTCAGCAAGTCTGAAGGAATAGTCCCGATAATGCCGTATTTATTCCCGTTATGTTCTTCAATTATTGACGATTTTATATATTTATGGAATTCATCGTTTTCATCTTTTGACTTAAGATTGCAGGCAAGGAGGGTATATGAAAGATTCGGGAAGAGGTTCTTAATCTCTGCGGGATTTGTATCGCATTCATGATTTCCAACCGCTGAGGCTGTAACTCCTATTATCTTCAAAAATGTTGCAGCAACTTTATTTATCAGAGAATCCTCCCCTAGCATAATATCGCCTGACGCCAGTTTTAGCTTATCTGTCGGCTGCGACGGAACAAATCTGTCAAATTCATTTGATGCAGTAATTGTTCTCTCCATATTTATTGCTCTGCCGTGATAGTCATTAACATAAAATATACTTGTGCGGGTATAGTCTGAACTAATCGGCGGATTTTTTTGTTTTGAATAGTTCTGCCTGTTATCTCGGGATATTAAATTTGACGATTGTGATGTAATCAAAGGATTAATCATTTTCAGTCCCTTCACATTAAGGTCCCTGAAAATTATTTTTTGCGTCTTTATTTACAAAGATTTACAATAATCCTTCCACGCTTTTGTATATGCATCCTCTACGCATTTTGCAAACCCTTTTGCATCACTTCTCAGCGGGGATTTATTTAAAATACCGCGCAGGTTATGTCTGTAATAATCAAGTTTTTTAATATCATTTGCAAGTTTTTGAGCCTTGATTATATATTCACTCTCATTTTCAGCTATTAAATCATTCAGCTTTAATACATGGTTAACATGCGCACACCCTCTTGAGTGCATGCTGTCACCCACAAGAGTTATAACTGGAAGCCCCATTGAAATCTGCTCTATCGTAATCGTAAGCCCGTTAAATGGAGTTGTATCGAGGGCAATATCAGCCATTTTGTAAGCATTAAAATGAACGCCCTTACAAGCTTCATTTTGATAAATTACACGATGCTCACCTATGCCGTATTCTGAAAATTTACGCTTAAACTTATTGATAATTTTTTCGGTCATCTGGGTTCTATAAATAAGCAGCTTAGAATTCGGTACATTCTGCAAAACTTTTGCCCACAGACCGATTGTATAATCATTAATTTTTGAAGGGCAGTTAAAACTTCCAAATGTTATATAACCGTTTGTGTAATAAGGAAGTTCACTGATTTCCGGAAGCTGCATTCTTGAATTGTTAAAATCAAACCTGTGCATACCGGATTTTAGATACAGAGGTTTTTCAGTATAATATTTTGCCATATTTTTCGGGATAACAAATTCATCCGCAAAAATATAATCAATTTCTTTCATCCCCATTGTGTTTACAAAACCAAGATACTGCATTATAAGAGGTGCAGGTTTATAATACAGCGCAAAACTCCTGCAGCAGGTAAATCCGCTTAGATCAACAAGAATATCAATACCGTCATCATGAATTTTCTGAGCAAGTTCCTTTTCGGACAATTTTGAACAATCTACAAAATTCATACCGATACGCTTGATTCGCTCAGTCGTTGAATCCTGCTTTGTTGAACTCGAATATAATGTAAAATTAAATTTCTTTTTATTATGATATTCCAGAAGCGGCAAAATAAACTGCATCATCGCATGACAGTGAAAATCAGATGACATATAGCCGATATTTAATTTTTTATTAGGATTTTGCGGTGCTGAATATTCAAAAGGCTTGTCATCCTTTAATACATACGGTCTATAACGGTTTATTTCATATTCAATAGCTTCTTTCAAATCTTTCTGAGAATATCTGTCGGATTTGAGCATAGTAAGGCATATACTTGCAACACAATTCGGGAGCGGTTTCAGAGAAAGAGCTTTAGAATAGTACTTTATACTTTTTTCATTATCAGAATAATAGCACATATAGCCAAGCATTGAATAAACACTTGCATTTGTCGTACAGTATTTCAAAGTATTTTCAAAAGCTTCGCAGGCGAGGTCTCTATCCTTCAAATTGTAATAGCAGTTGCCGATTTTTCTGTAGAGTTCGCATATATTATACTCATAAGATTTATCAATCTCAGAGAGAGCCTCTTTAAAAACATCTATAGCTTCCGTGTATTTTTTTTCATTATAAAGTGAATCACCCTTTGCTATTTTATCCAGTAAAGGCTGATGTGTAAGTTTCTTTTTTAATCGTTCCGCTTCAGTTTTCATACATATTATAATAATTTATAATCGTATTTTAGTCAAACGTCATTATTTGAATGTCCCAGTGAGAAGAGAGTTCTTTTATTAAATCAGGAGCATCTTCCGCAAGGTCAAGAAGCACAATCCCGTTATTAGTACAAACTCCATTTTCTGTATGATGAAGTCCGATACGGGTTCTAATAGAACATCCATATTTAGTAAGAATTTGCTGAAATTCAATCGAGCTTTCGGCTCTGTCTGTCAATTTAACACCTATAATTGTTGTCATATTTTCTCCTTTCTTTATTTCACCTTACATAATATATTTTATCGGAAGAAGAAAAATTTCATCGCTCCTGCGGCAGAGAATGTGTAAAACGAGTTTAATCTTTTATCCCTCTCTCTTTGTGATACAAAGGGAACCGCTGAGCTTTGCGAAGCGTGTGACTCTGTATGCCTTGTGTTGAGGGAAGATTTTGTTAATGAGCGTAAGCGAATTTACAAATTCGGGAGAGGGTTTTATATTTGGGGCTTATGCAGCCCCAAACCCTGCACTGACATTCTTTTTCTTTTCATCGCAAAAAAGAAAAAGTGAACATATTGAAAGACTTATAACTTACGGTTATTAAAGAACCCCTCACCCGGGACTTCGTCCCACCCTCTCCCATAGGGCTAGGGGATATTCCTTGTTCCGATAATATATTTAATGCTACTGTTTTACGATTGAAAGCACGTAGTTCCTGTTAAAATATTTGTTTGCAACTTCAATAATATCGGATTCCGTGACGGAATTAATCAGCTTTTCGTAACTGTCTGTAAAATCATAACCTGAACCGATTGTCTCAAACCAGCCGACAGTTGCAGCTTTATCAAGGTTCGTTTCCTGTGAAAGAATGAATTGCCCGATAAGCTTATCTTTCGCCTCTTTCAGTTCTTTTGTGCCGACAAATTCGGTTTTAAGTTTATGAATTTCTGCAAGAAGCATTTCTTGAGATTTTTCTAAAGTTTTCGGGTTTGTGCCTATATAGACGATGAAAGCGCCTTTAAGTGCGTTTGCAGAATAACTTGAACCCAGTTGATACGCAAGCCCCTCTTGATCTCTGAGGTTTTTGAAAAGACGCGAACTCATGCCGGAACCGAGAAGAGAATCTATAACCTGTAAGGTCGCATAATCTTTCTTGTTGCCCAATCCTGCAGCCTGCCAGCCGAGTATAATCCAGTCGGTATTTGTATCGGGTGCGTCTTTTATGCTTTCTTTTGCTTCTCTAAACGGTTTTATCTCATCTTTATGCGTGTCAAATGCAAATTTCTCATTGTCTGTCGATTTAAACATTGTTGAAAACTCTTTTAAAGTTTTTTCTTTATCAACATTTCCGTTAATTGAGACAACAATATTTTGCGGGGCAAAAATTCTGTTATAGTAATCTACAATGTCCCCGCGTGTGATTGACGGGATGTTTTTTTCAAACAAGTGTGTTGAATTTGTGTAAGGTGTATTTTCAAAAATCAGATGCTTGTATTCTTCGATTGCAACCTGAAACGGGATGTCACGTGATTGTTTAATTGTATTTAATTTTTCATTTTTTACTTTTTCAATTTCGTAATCGCTGAAGGTTGCGTTATTGAGGATTTCATTCAGGAGCGCAAGAGTTCTGTCGTATTCGGTTGTTGTAGTAAGAACTGTCACCGAGAACGCGTCCGAGCGGACAGACGGCGCTATTTTAATCCCGTTATCCTCTAGGGTTTCCGCAAGTTCAAGCGGTGAATATTTTTTTGTGCCTTTAAGCATTGTTGAAGCAACAAGGCTTGATGTCCCGTATTTTTCCTGTAAGAAGTTGCCGCCTTTTGCAAAGATATTTATTGCGACAATTTCATTGGATGTGTTCGGCGTTATTAAAACTGTTGTGCCGTTTGAAAGTTCATATTTTTGTGTCGTTTTATTTTCGCTTACGAGTTTTGACGTAATAGCGGGTGAAGTTATGTTGGAAATTTCTTTTTCTTTGGAAGATTCCGGAAGAACAATAGACACTGCGGATTTATTGATGCCTAAGTATTTATTTGCAACTCTTTTGACCTCTTCCGGCGTAACTTTTTTAATGTTTGCGACATAGTCATCATAAATACCTATGTCGTTTCCCGTAACCATAACGTAGCCGATTTCCTGAGCGATATTTGATACGGATTCTCTTTCGTAGTAGGTATCTCTTTCTATAATATTTTTTGCAAGCTCAACCTGCGCGGATGTCACTCCGTCTTTTTTAACCTGAGCGATTATGTCAAAAATATTTTTTTCTAATTTATCAAGTTTTTCAGGAGTAAAGTTTGCGGAAACATAGAAAATTCCGTCATCTCTAAATCCTGCGTTGGAAGCAGAGATTGAGAATGCCAGCTGCAATTTATCTTTAATTTCCTGATAGAAAATTGATGAACGCCCGTCGCCGAGGATTGTCGCGAGAACATCAAGAGCGTAAGAATCTTTATCGCTAATCGGGACGCCGCGGAACCCTATCAGCATATAGCCGGATTGCGCAGGAAGATACTGAACCTTCTTTGCCTGTTTGGTTAACTGTTTTTCTTTCGGGTATTTAATTTTCGGTGCTTTTTGAGGGCTGCCGTTGAAATTTTGTTTAATTTTTGAAAGAACATCTTCCGTATTAACATCTCCGACGATTACAGTTACCATATTGGCAGGGGAATACCAGGTGTTATAAAATTTCAGAATTTCGTCACGAGGAATTGTACCTATAATATTTTTTGTCCCGATAACTTTTCTTTTATAAGGGTGGGTTGTATAAAGCATACTGACTAAGTTATCGTAGACAACGTGATCAGGAGAATTTTCATCCTTTGAAATTTCTTCCAAGACAACTTTTCTTTCTTTTTCAAGTTCTTTTCTCGGGATGAGAGGATTCATTAACATATCAGCATGAAGTTCAAGAGCTTCTGCGAAATTTTTTGACGGGATAGTTATATAATAATGGGTAAAATCTTTGCTTGTTGCGGCATTGGTCACAGCGCCTTTGCTTTCTAAGAGCTTATCGAATTCTCCAGGGGCATGATTTTTGGAACCTTTAAAGAAAAGGTGTTCCAAAAAATGTGCAACGCCGTTATTTTTGTCGGTTTCGTTAATGGAACCTGTTTTAATCCAGGTATCCATTGTGACAATCGGGTTTGTCTTAACTTCTTTTATAATAACAGTTTGCCCGTTATCGAGAGTGTAGACATTTTCTGCGGCAAAACAGAATGTTCCCGCTAAGATTACAAACAACGAAACAATAAATTTCTTCATATTATATCCCCTCATCTTACTTCTTATAAAAATCTTACTATAAATTTTTTTATATGGAAATAGCAGGTATGGTAATTGACTTGAATTTGCTCTCTCCTTGCAGTATCATTTTTTTGTAGCAGTTAGGGGGGTCCACCCCGGGGGCTGGTGTTTATTTAAGTGTTGTTAATTAAACTGATATCAGCCGAACAAACCCAAAAGGACATGAAAGGTTATTAAAATGGAAAAAAACAACGAAACTTTGAGAGTGTTAAGACACTCAACATCTCACATTATGGCACAGGCTGTTCAGAAGCTCTTTCCTTCGGCAAAGTTGGCTATCGGACCTTCTACGGACACCGGTTTTTACTACGATTTCGATTTGACTGACGGGCATGCGTTTACGGAAGATGACCTTCAAAAAATCGAAGATGAGATGAAAAACATCATTAAACAAAATCTTACTTTTGAAAGATACGTTATTCCTGATGTGGATAAACAGATTGCGGAATTTAAGGCTGAGGGCGAAATCTACAAGGCTGAACTTCTTGAAGAACACAGAAACGATAATCCAACCCTGTATCTTACAAAAGATAAAGACGGAAATGTGTTGTTTAACGACCTTTGCGCAGGTCCGCATATTCCAAATACTTCATATATTAAAGGTAACGCAATTAAGTTATTAAAAGTTGCAGGCGCATACTGGCGCGGTAATGAGAAAAATAAAATGCTCCAGAGAATTTATGCAACAGCGTTCTGGACAAAAGAAGATTTAGCCGATTATCTGCATTTTCTCGAAGAAGCAGAAAAACGCGACCACAGAAAACTCGGTGCAAAACTTGATTTATTCTCCGTAAGAGAAGAAATCGGCGGCGGGCTTGTTTTGTGGCATCCTAATCTTGCTGTTGTAAGAGAAGAAATTGAAAATTACTGGAGAACAGAGCACAGAAAACGCGGTTATGTAATTGTTAATACTCCGCAGATTGCAAAATCAAAACTCTGGGAATTATCAGGCCATATTGACCACTATAAGGAAAATATGTTCTTTATACAAAAAGATAATGAAGAGGATGAACAATATATCGTAAAACCTATGAATTGTCCTTTCCATATTTTGATTTATCAGGCAAACAGATACTCATACCGCTCATTACCTTTAAGAATGGCAGAACTCGGTACTGTTTACAGAAAAGAAAAATCAGGTGCACTCTCAGGCTTAACACGTGTTCAAGGGTTCACTCAGGATGATGCTCATATTTTCTGTACTCCGGAACAGCTGGTTGATGAAATCAACGAAATTATTGATTTTGTCGCTGATACAATGGAAATGTTTAACATGAAATTTGATGTTGAACTTTCAACACGTCCTGAAAGCTTTGTCGGAGAAATAGAAAACTGGAACAGAGCTGAAGCCGGCTTAAAAGAAGCAATGGAACGCCGCGGTATGAAATACGAAATTAATGAAGGCGACGGAGCCTTCTACGGGCCGAAAATCGACTTCAAGGTAAAAGATGCAATCGGCAGAACATGGCAGTGCGCAACTATTCAGCTTGACTTTAACCTCCCTGAAAGATTTGGTATCAAATATCAGGATAAAGACGGTCAGATGAAAACTCCTGTTATGCTTCACCGTGTAATATTCGGTTCTATGGAAAGATTCCATGGCATCTTAATTGAACATTATGCGGGTGCATTCCCTACATGGCTTGCGCCGACACAGGTTGCAATCGTTCCTATCAGCAACGAAAAACACGCTGATTTTGCTGCGGAAGTTTACAAAAAAATGCGCGCAGCAGGCATAAGAGCAAAACTCGACGATCGCTCAGAATCTATGAACTACAAAATCAGAGAAAGCCTGCAGGATAAGAAAATCCCTTACGTTGTCGTAATCGGCGATAAAGAAATTGAGGCAAATTCTGTAGCCGTTCGTGCCCGCGGTATCGGTCAGGTAGGAACTATGGGCGTTGATGAATTCATCTCAAAAATTGAATCTGAAATCCATGCCCGTAAAGCAGAATCTTTTGCAAAAGATCTGGTTAAGGCATAAAATTACAGATAACATCGGTTATACAAACTGATTGAAATAGAATTATGCAGGGTGTGTCAAAACGATACACCCTGTTACTTTAGGAATGAGCGGCCGCCGCTTTAACGCATAAAAATCTATTTCAAACTTGCTGCCCATTTAACGGCATATATGTTATAATCATCTTATGCTTGAATGGTTAAAAACAATTTTGTTATTGCCCTTTAATGTAGTGGTAACCATACCTTGTTTCATATTATATTTTTCCGGTTATCATTACAACTCGCCGAATATAAAATATTTAATTGCCGGCATTCTATTGCTGAGTGCAGGTTTATTTCTGGCCGGCTGGACAATGGTATTGTTTAATAATGTCGGCAAAGGCACATTAGCCCCCTGGAATCCTCCTGAAAATCTTGTTGTAAAAGGACCTTATTGCTATGTCAGAAATCCTATGATTATTGGAGTTTTACTGGTTTTAATCTCCGAATATTTTCTTTTAAATGCTATTGAAATATTATGGTGGACAGTTTTGTTTTTTATAATAAACAATATTTATTTTTACGTTTTTGAGGAACGTCAGCTTGAAAATAGATTCGGAGAAGAATATAAAAAATACAAAAAGAATGTGCCTATGTGGATTCCACGATTCACCCCTTGGAAATCTCAATAAGATTCCACCTTAATAAAAATCCCCTCAATCTTAATGATTAAGAGGATTTTTAATTATTAAAACAGTTCTGATTAATCGAAATCAAAATAAAGTGTTGAACCGGTTTTGCCGTATAATCCGTAAACTTTTTCGTCAGGATCGTATTTCACTGTAACACCGAGTTCTTTTTGAAGCGCTTTATTTGTCCTGAGAGCTTCTAAATCAGAGAGTGTCAGTTTTTCACCTTTTTTGTCATTTTTATCAGCTTTTCGTAAAGCATCAAAGATTAAATAATTTGATGAATTAAGATTCAGTGCTCTTTCTTTTGTCGGGGTGTTTTTGTTTCCCCATTTATATAAATTTGTAACTTTACCGTCCTGTACAAGAGTTTTTACGTCATTATTTTTCATTTCTCCTGCACCTTTATAGTTCCGGATTGTAACGTTACCGTCAATCTTTACATTAAATGTGTTTCCCTGTGCCTTGTTTGCAACTGTTAAATCGCCCATAATAATCCTCCGTTTCCCTTGTATATAAAAAGAGTTTTTATTTTAAAAAATTGCCTGAATATTTCCTTGTCGTTACATTTATTTACAAATTTCATCTTGTAGTATAATTTATATAGAAAGGGAGAGTAAACAGTGGACAGGGTATTTGATTCTATAATAGACGAATTTAAGCAGTTTCCTCAGGTTGAAGCAATTGCAACAGGAGGGTCTCAAAAAGCAAAAACTGCGGATAGAATGTCGGATATTGATACGTACGTTTTTGTTGAGAGGGATATTCCTGTTGAGGATAGGTTGAAGCTGATAAAGAAATATTCAACTAAATACGAGGCAGGATGTGAATATTTCGGATCGGGGGATGAATTTTGGATTGATAAAATGAACCGGCAGTTAGACGTTATGTATATTAATAAAAAATGGATGGAAGATACTGTTGAAAATATCTGGTTTAAGCATTATTCCTCAAATGGTTACACTACATGCTTTCTTTTTACCTTGAAAAATTGTGAGATTTTTTATGATAGAAACGGATGGCTTGCAGAGTTAAAGAAACAATTAGACACCCCGTATCCTGAAGAATTAAGGCAAAATATAATAAAAAGAAACTTAATGCTTTTAAAAGATAAGCCCTTTGCCTCTTATTATGAGCAGATTGAAAAAGCTGTTGTACGAGGTGATATAAATAGTGTAAACCACAGGATTTCAGCATTTATGGCGAGTTACTTTGATATAATATTTGCCAATAACGGACTGCTGCATCCTGGTGAGAAAAAACTTGTAAAATATGCTGCGGAACATTGTAAAAACCTACCAGAAGATTTCGACGAAAATATCAATAAACTACTAACACAGCCTAATCCTGAAACATTAGAAATTCTGGATGATATGGTTTATAAATTAAAAAAAAGTTTATTGTAAATGTTTACATATGTAAATGTTTGGCAATAAAAGATAAAAATTTGTCAATTTTTAATTTTTTATGATTTTATAGTTATCAGGTAGTTTAAAAATTTTTGAAAGGAAGTTTCAATGGAAAAAATTAGTCCGGTTAGTACCAATTTGTTATATAATTATAAATCACAGCAGAATAACAATTCTATTGAAAATAAAAATACCGGTTATACTACGGCTCCGGAAATTCTTAAAAAAGATACAGCAGATGCAGTTAAAGCATATGCGTTTGTCCGGCCGCCTAAAAAACAACCTATTGAAAAAGAAGCCCAAAATTTTGATGAATATAAAGCTTTCTTAATAAATCAGGGGAAAGTTGAAGGTAAGGATTTTAAAATTGAACAGGATAAAGGGTCTGAAATTATATTGTTAAAGAATGACAAACCGGTTAAAGAATTTGTATATGAGAATTCCGGAGATTCAAAAGGCAAACTGGTTGAGTATAGAGAAATAGCTTATCCATTGGAATTTCCTTCGGTTGAAAATAAAGGTTCCGCATTAAAATCAATACAAACCGTATACGGCGCAGACAGTAAATTCCATTTTAGAACCGTCTACTATTCAGCCGAAAATTCTCCTTACAAGAATGAGAATGTTAACGCAAACACAAAATCTTCTGATTTTAAAAAGTATTTAAAAGATAATAATATAAAATTTGCGGCAGATATTGATGTTTCAGACAACGTGATTATTCATAAATATACAACGTTTGATCCGGCATCTTCTCAAGTTGTAGAATATGAATTCTTTGAAGGTGAAGACGGTAAGCCTATTTCTGTACATAAAACATTTATAGATAAGGATGGAAATGCTGATTCTGCAATATATTTTGATGAATCAACAACATCATACACAGAATACACTGACCATCTTATATATTAGTCATATTGAGACACAGGGTTTGCAAAATCCTGCAAAATCTGAGCGCACCAGGTTATAATCTGTGAATATAATGAATCTAAGTCTGATTTTTGTATATTTTCAGGTGACTTCATGCTATTCAATAAGATTTCTTTGTCAGGATTATCCAGATACTGCAAAAGTGCTTTCTTTGCCGGAATATATTTATTATTCTCAATAAAGTATTTTGCCTGCAGAATAAAGAAGGTTGTTTTATAAAGTGATACAAGATTTTCCTGAGGAGTTTTTGAATGAAGGTAAGAATGTATTGCGCTATGATACAGGTTTTCTGCGGATATTTTTACTGAAAGCTTTATGTCATCTATTGATGGCGGGCCTATAACAGCAGAAAGAGTTCCAAAAACAGGTTTTGTATCATAGAAAAATTGAAAAATATCCTGTTTTGACCAATTTTGTATTTCTTTTTTACCGCTGATAAATCCGCAGAATTTTTCGTTTTCCGGAAATTCGTCAAGGATATTTTTATAAGTTTTCAAATCTTCAAAGGTGAGCTTATCAAGTATAACAACAAGGTCAATGTCGCTGTTGGCGGTGGCTTCTCCCCGTGCATAGCTTCCCTGCAGCCCGAAAAATAATAAATTTTCTCCGAAGCTGTCAGTTAATTTGTCTTTAAGTTTTTCAAGCAGGTTATTAATATACATTTTACCTCCGTAACATTAATGATATCAGTCAACAGTTAATTTTATAACCACCCGTCGGATGAGAAAAGTTTAAGCCTTCTGATAAGATATTTTTGTAGAAAAATAAAGGAGAAAATATGTTCTATAATGTATTAAAAGTAAAAGATATGGTTGATTCAAAACATGAAGCTTCGGACAAAAAACTTTTGATGGAAAGCGGAGACAGCAGTCTTTATATTATTGGTTTGAAGAAAGACGAAATCATTGATACACATACATCAATCTGTGATGCAGCGGTTTATGTTGTGGACGGAGAAATTGAACTTCACTTTGATGCGGAAAAATTTACCGTTAAAGAGGAGGAAATTCTTATGTTCAAAAAAGATACTCAGCACAAAGTGCTTGCCAAAAAGGACAGTAAATTTTTATTGATAAAAATATAAAGAGACGTAAAAGCAGACAAAAGCACGGCTTTTTAGTGCCATTCCGGCGACTACCGGGTTGGCAGAGTCGATACACATAAGTGTCATTTTGCATAATAAAAAATGCTATTACGATATAAGGGAATAGGCTAGTGAGCAAAAGGCACTAGACTGTTCCCTTTATAAATTTTATTTTATATGTTCATTTCTTTCTCTTTTATTGCGATTAAAAGAGAAAGAAACGAACCAAAGAAAGAGAAAAACGCAATCGTTTCCAGCGTCGCTGCGCGCCGCGGAATCAAATGGAAGTAGTTGAAGGCAGAGCCTTCAACCTTTTTTGCTCGCTATCGCGGCTACGCCGCACGCTCGCATGAAAACCCTCCGGCGCTTGGCGCCACCTCCCTTATAAGGGAGGTGAGGGGAAATTCAGCCCTGCCTGCCGGCAGGTTGCCGAACGTGCACGAAGTGCAATAGTGAGGCTGAAAGGTTGTAAAAACTTCTGTCATCCTGAATTTATTTCAGAATCTCTGTTGGACAGAAGTTTTTACAACGACATCCATTCGGTCTTGCGCTGCGAAGCAGCGCTATTTAATAGCGTGTTTCTTTTTCTTGGCTGACATTCTTCTTAAGCTTGCTTGCCGCCGTTAAACGGGCACGCATACGCATAGCGTATGCTCCTGCCCTCTGGCGGCAATGCGCTTTTCATTGCAAAAAAGAAAAAGAATGTCAGTGCAGGGTTTGGGGCTGCACAAGCCCCATATATAAAATAGACTAGTGCCTTTTGCGCACTGGTCTATTCCCTTATGTAGAAAGCATTTTTCTCTTGCTGGAGTGTTTTACGCCATTGCGGTCTACGACCCGCAATCGTAAAACTGTTGCATTACCTGTTGCTGCAATTCTGTATAGCTTGAAAAGCTTTTTAGACACGGCTGTTTTCTTCCGCGTTAAATATTCTGTATTGCAGTGCCTGCATAAGGTGTGCCTGTTCAATGATGTCAGAGCCGTCAAGGTCTGCAATTGTTCTTGCAAGCTTTAGTATCCTGTCATAGCGTCTGCCTGATAACTGATATTTGACAATTGCGGCGCGAAGCATAGCGTCACATTCCGGTGCCGTTTTGCAGTATTTTTTGATTAGCTTTGGCGTAAGTTCAGAGTTTGTCAATATTCCATCATTTTTATAACGCTCTTTTTGCCGTTGTCTTGCGGCAATTACTCGTTTACGGATTTGGAAAGAAGGTTCTGATTCCGTGCGGTAATTTAAAAGTTCATCGGAAGTCAGCCGCGGAACTTCTATCTGCAAATCTATTCTGTCTAAAAGCGGCCCTGAAAGTTTTGCGAGATACCTGTTAATCTGAAATTCCGAACAGGAGCATTGTTTTTCTTTATCACCCAGATAGCCGCAAGGACACGGGTTCATTGCTCCTAACAGCATAAATTTTGCCGGGTACTTTATTGAATGCTTAGTTCTTGAAATTACGATATCTCCGTCCTCTAATGGCTGTCTTAAAACTTCAAGGACATTGCGCGGAAATTCGACCATTTCATCTAAGAATAAAACTCCTCTATGGGCAAGCGTAATTTCTCCGGGTTTCGGGTTCGCGCCTCCACCTATAATCCCGTTGGCAGACGCAGTATGATGCACCGGACGGAACGGCCTTTTACACATCAGCGGTGTGCTGTCTGAAAGCAGTCCGGAGATACTGTAAATTTTTGTGAGTTCAATAGCTTCTTCAAGTTCAAGCGGCGGTAAAATAGATGGCAGGCATTTTGCCATCATTGTTTTGCCTGAGCCGGGAGAACCCGTCATAAGGATATTGTGTCCGCCGGCTGCCGCTATTTCAAGCGCTCGTTTTGCCTTCTGCTGACCTTTTACGTCTTTGAAATCATATATATATTCTTCTTGTGAATGTTCTTCAAGGTAATTCTTTATGTTAATTTTTGTTATGGGAAGCGGATTCTCTATAAAATGGTTAACCACATCCGTTAATGTTTCCGCGCCGTAGATATTAACCCCGTCTGCAAGTGCGGCTTCTTTTACATTCGCAGCCGGAACTATAACGTTATTTATCCCTGCTTCTTTAAACCCGAGAACAAGCGGCAGAACCCCTGTTATCCCTCGCAGGCTTCCGTCAAGCGAAAGTTCTCCGATAAAGCCGTAGTCTTTTATTTTTTCTTTATCTATTGCTTCTTCTTCCGCTAAAATTCCAACAGCTATCGGTAAATCAAAATTCGTACCCTCTTTTTTTAAATCTGCAGGCGCAAGGTTTATTACAACTTTTTTATCAGGGAAGGTAAAATTAGAATTTTTTATGGCAGAACGAACCCTTGTCCGCGCCTCATTAACCGCAAGGTCAGGCAGCCCGACGATTGTAACTCCGGGGAGCGAATTTATTACATCCGTTTCAACGTCGACTATGTATGCGTTTAATCCAATTACTGTTGCGGTATTAACTTTGTTTACCATAAATTAATTATACAACAAATTTTTGTATTATAATAATCTTATGGAAAAGATGAAAAATATTCTGGCAATAAATTTTGGCGGGATTGGTGATGAGATTTTCTTTCTGCCGGCTTTAATTTCTTTGAAAAAAGAATTCCCTCAGTCAAAGATTACACTTGCGCTTGAACCCCGCAGTAAAAGTGTTAAAGATTTAACCGATATTATTGACGATTTGTTTTTGATTGACGTTAAGGGGAAAAATAAATACGCCGAACTTCTGAAGTTAATTTTTAAAGCCCGTGCAGGAAAGTTTGATATTGTAATATCATCAGGCGGAAATAAATTTATAAGTGTTCTGCTCTGGCTGACAGGTATAAAAAAACGTTACGGCTATAATACCGGCGCGTTAAGCGAAAGACTTTTGACAAAAGCTGTTCCTTTGAATAAAAATCAATATGCCTGCGCTATGTATCATGATCTGGTTTCGCCTTTAACAGATAATAAAACTATTTTGCCTGAAATAAATGTAAAACCTCAGGAAAAAATTCCGAATTCCGTTCTTATTCATCCGGGAGTCAGCAAAATCAGCGTACAAAAAGGGTGCATAAAAACTATTCCGCCGAAAATCTGGGCAGAAACTGCGGAACTTTTAATTCAAAAAGGGAAAAAAGTTATGCTGGCTGGCGGCCCTGATGATAGTGAATGTATTGAAACCATCAGAAATTACCTTTCTCAAAAAGGGCTTTCTTTTGAGGATTATTACGGCAAGACAAGAAATTTAAAAGATTTGGCTGAATTAATCGCCAAGGCTGAACAATTCATCTGTTCTGATTCTGCGCCTTTGCATATTGCGGTTGCCCTAAAAACAAAAACTTATGTAATCTTTGGTCCGACTGATGATAAAAAATTAATCCCACAATCAGAACTCGTTGTCCCTGTAAAAGCTGATGACAAATGTCCTTTAAAACCATGTCTCTGGGAACGTCGTCTCACTACATGCGAGGCGTTGGACTGTCTGAAAATTACGGCAGAGGATGTTGTAAATAAAATTTCTTTGTAATAAAATATTTTCTGTACCCCATTTTGTTGAAAGGAATAAATTAATGAAAACACAGTCAATCGGCGTATCGACATCTTTTGGCGGTCTGAAACGCGATCCTTATTCAATGTCAAAAGCTATGTTTGATACTTTATCTGATGCTCCGGCAGTTAAAAAATTCGGCAAAAATTACGATGCTACACTATCTGTCGGGACATTTTTCAGCAGCAAATCTTCAAAAAAACCGCAGCTTGCTTTACGGTTTGAAGATATTAAGCCAATAAGTTTTTTTGCAAAAGTTAAACAGTTATTCTCTAAAAAACTGCATAGCGAAGTGAGATTAAAAACTCATGCTGTAAATGATGCTGATTTTATAAAAGAGGTATCCGGAAAACATTCAAATACCGTGTTAAATATTTATAACGGATAACAAAAAAGCCCTCTTATGAGGGCTTTTTTGTTATATAGGAATCTGTTTCAATACTAAATTCCGACACTTAATCCGGCACATAGATTTATCCCCTGTCCGGTTATTCCTTTTGCATCATCTGATATTAAATATTTGCAGAGTTTTGCGACTTCTTCCGGTTTTACAAATCGTTTTTGCGGGATGCAGTCAAGGATTTCTTCTTTTGAAAATTCGCTTTCATCTATAGATTTTTCGCCGAGTTCTGTTTCTACCCAGCCGGGGTTAATCGTGTTGACTGTAATGTTAAATTCTGCAAGTTCAAGCGCAAGCGCTTTTGTGAGTCCGAGAAGTCCTGCTTTGCTTGATGAATATAGGCTTGCATAAGCTTCTCCCATAACGCCTGAGATTGATCCGATATTTATAATTCTGCCCCATTTTTGTTCCTTCATAAACGGGACGGCTGCGGAGATTAACTTTACCGGAGAAAGAAGATTTGCCTTGAATATCCTGTCAATTTCATCAGATGTGGCTGAATCTATTGCGCCATAGATGTATTCGCCTGCATTGTTAATTAATACATCTATTTTATTCTTTTTTATAAAATTCGTCAGCAAATCAATATTTCCGCAGAGGTCGCATACGCAATATCCTTTTGCTCCAATAGTTTTCAGTGCTTCTTCGTTTCTGCCTGTTACAAATACATTCCCGAGCGGCAGAAGTTCTTCTGCTATGGCTCTGCCTATTCCTTTTGAGGCACCTGTTATAAGTATATTCATGATTTATACTCCTTTAAAAAAGACTTTGTAATATGTGCCGCCATAAAAATACCTGCACAGCTTGCCACAAACGGGGTTGAAGACGGCGTGATTTTTGTGAATTCTATAGTTTCTCCGCTGCTTGTTATGATTTTTTCCTTTTCGGAAATCTTTTCTCTTGAAAAAGGTTTTTCTCTGCTTGCGACAACCGTAATCCCTTTTTCAATTCCGCGTTTTTTCAACTGGTAAATTATATTTGAAACAAACGGCGCGTTTTTATTTTCTATTTCCGAAATGTCAGAAACATACAGTTTTGTCGGGTCAATTCTGTTTCCGGCACCCATTGAACTTATGACAGGAATCCCATTTTTTACACACGTTTCAAGAAGCGAAATCTTTGAGCGCATTGTATCAATGGCATCCGCTGCATAGGTGAGGGGTGACGAGTGAGGGGTGAAAAGTTCATCAAATTTATCAATGTAAAAGTCGTTGATAATATTTAATTTGATTTCAGGATTAATGTCTTTCAATCTGGCTTCAAAAAGTTTAGTTTTGGCTCTGCCTATTGTCGAATGCAGTGCCACAATTTGCCTATTGATATTCGTTTCGGAAACGACGTCAAAGTCAACGAGAGTTAATTCCCCCACACCCGCTCTTGCAAGCGCTTCCGCACAAAATCCGCCAACCCCGCCGAGTCCGAAAACCGCAACGTGCTGTTTTTTTAAAATATTCTGATTTTCTTCACCCCAGAAAAGGCTGTTGCGTGAAAAGATTTCCAAGGGAAACCTTCTTTCTTACTTGATTATTCCAAATCCTAAAAGGAAAGTGCATACAACAAATATTCCGGCAAAAATTCCGGTCACTTTGTTGAGACCTTTTTCAGCACTTTTCTGTGAAGAAAATAAGTGAGATGCGCCGCCAATCCCTGCGATTCCGTCACCTTTCGGCGAGTGAAGCAGGATTAATATAACTAACATTATTGCGGAAAGAATTTGTAATATCCAGATAAATGTAACCATTTCTTATTTTTTCTCCTTTTTCTTGTTTGAAATGAAATGAGCCCGTTTAGAATTTAACTGAATATTTTCAAAGGTATAAAGTCTTGCAGGGCGTTTTGATGAAGATTTTGTGTATTCATCCAGTTCTATCAATCCCGGAGTTGCAAGTGCTTTTTTCCTGAAGTTTCTTTTATCTAACTTTTTCTCCATAATCAGTTCATAAGATTTTTGCATTTCGGTCAGCGTGAATTTTTCATTCAATAATTGATAGCACACAGGGCAAATCTCTAATCTTTCACGGGTTCTTTTGAGAGAATATTCAATAATTTCTTTGTGGTCAAAAGCGAGCGGCGGCAGGTTAGAAACTTTGTGCCATCCGAGTTCCGGAGAAGATATGATTTTAATATCTTCCGCTCTCACAAGCGCAAAATATGCGCACGTAATAACCCTTGAATTAGGGTGACGGAGAGGATCTCCAAACGTATAAAGCTGTTCAAGATAGATATTATCTACGTTTGTACGTTCTTTTAATACTCTCAAAGCCGCCTGATCAAGGTTTTCGGATAATCTGACGTAACCGCCTGGGATTGCCCACTTATCTTTAAAGGGTTCATTGAGCCTTTTTACAAGCAATACCTGAATTGCATTGTTAATAATCGTCAATATTACTACGTCGACTGTGATTTCGTGTGTTTTGGTCTCATTAAACATAATATTCTCTTACCCAAATTCATAATACTATAAAAATAAAATTTTCACATAAGTTAATAATACGGATTGTTAATATTTTTTTACATCTGTTTATGAAAAAAGTCAATTTTTGATGAGAGAAATACTTTAATAATATATAGGGGATTAAAGGGAAAAATTATGTACGGAATGAATTTTTTATTCGGAAATAATTTAGGATTCGGAGGTTTTTGCCGTCCGATGATTAGTCCTTTTATGTTAGGTGCAATGCAGGGTTATAATTCTGTTATGTGTGCTTATTCAATGATGGGAGGGATGAATTATTCCTTCCCGTCATTACCAAATTATTCAATGAATACTTTTTCATATCCGGGGTTTAACCCTTCAAATATATTTCAAACTCCGGGACAAACTGCAATGATGCCGCAGAATCCGCAGCAAATTTCTACTTCCGAATCGATTCTTCGCTCTCAAAATTTGTTGAATCAGTTATCAAAAGCGAACCAGCAGTTACAGGCAGCACTCAACGGGACATCAACGGATGAGTCCGAAGAGGCAGATGAGGCAGATTCTGCGGATGAGGCTGAAGATGCAGACAGTGAGGCGGATGAGCAGCAGAGTTCTCCTTCTATACACGGCAGTGAACTTAAAATAGATCCGGATTTTATGTATAAAGTTCAAAAAATAGCCGCAGATTTGAAATGCAGTACGGATGATCTTCTTGCAGTTATGAATGCTGAATCGGGGCTTGATGCGCAGGCGCAAAATATTTCAGGGCGTGGCGCCGTCGGATTAATTCAGTTTACAGATGCGGCAATTGAAGAACTTAACAGGCACGGCTGTAATATTACAAAAGAACAGCTAAAGAATATGGATGCTTTAGAACAGCTTGATTACGTTGAAAAATATTTAAAGATTGCAAAATCATATAAATTTTCCGAAGATGAGGAACTTTCTGCAGGAGATTTATATGCAATAGTTTTTCTTCCGGGACGCGCGGATAGAGAAGTTTTGAGTGAAAGAGGCGAAAGCTATTACAGCAGCAATATCGGGCTGGATATAAACAGAGACGGCAAAATTACAAAATCCGAACTTGAAAACAGAGTAAATCACTTTAGAATATCCGTTGTTGCGTAAAGTAACATTACAATTTGAAATATTTCGTTGAAGTTGAAATTTTTTTCGTGTATGGTCATGTTTAAGTTTAAAAATATTGTACAATTTATTTGTGAAATATTTAAGAACTGAATTACCCTGCCGCAGACCGGATTTCAAAAGTCTATTGCGCAGGAGACCGGATTAGAACGCTGATTATCAGGAAGGAATAGTTTTGATGGAAAAGGGATATGTAGAAAACGGCTTTATTGTCGATCTGGCCAACGCTCAAAAAACTTCCGAAATTATCTATGAATTAAGCAGAATTCTGGATATGCCGGAGGCTAAAAATAAAAAAGTCTGCCTTAAACTCGGCAATATCGATTTAAATATTACAGAACTTATAAGCATAAGGGCGCTCATTGAAACAATGGATTCTGAAATTGAATTTATCCAGACATCTTCTAACATAACAGAAGAATCCGCAAAAGATTTGGATATTAAAATTTCCAAAATTGAAAATGTTGTTCCGGCACTCGACATAAATGCAAAAAAAGAAGAAAACGAAACTGTTAATGCAGAATTGGAAAGTGCACTGGATAAAATTTTCGGAGAAGGTGATTTTGAAGAGCGTTATCCGGAAGAAGATGACGAACCTAAAAAATCAGAAGCTTCAAAAGAAGTAGAAGTTGTCCGGATTGAAGAAAGTTTTGATAAAGAGGAAATTAAAAAATACAATAAAGAAACCGAAAAATTCCCGACATTATATATTCATAGAACCCTTCGTTCAGGCCAGAGCATTTCATCTGAAGGAAATATTGTGATAATAGGCGATGTAAATCCGGGAGCCGAAATTATTGCCAAAGGAGATATTACGGTCTGGGGTATTTTAGGCGGGATTGCACACGCAGGTTCCGACGGAAATACGTATTCAAGAATACGCGCCCTGAAACTTAATGCAATACAATTAAGAATCGGGGATATTTTCGCAAGACGCCCTGATACGGTTAATACCCCGTATATTCAAAGAACGGAATATTATATTCCTGAGGAAGCAAGGGTTTATAAGAAACATATTATGATTTACAAATTACATGAAGCGTAAGCGGCAAGGGAGGATAAAGATATGCAGTTGTGCGTAGAGCCAAACCAATCGCAAGCGAAAGAAATAAAAGGAGAAACCATGAGTGGTCGAGTAATAGTTATTACATCCGGAAAAGGCGGAGTAGGTAAAACAACTACCAATGCAAATATTGGTACTGCTTTAGCCCGTGCCGGCAAAAAAGTCGTTATGATAGATACAGATCTGGGATTAAGAAATTTAGACCTTTTACTTGGTCTGGAAAATAGAATTGTTTATACAATAGTTGATGTTGTAGAAGGCCGCTGCAAGCTTAAGCAGGCTCTGGTTAAGGATAAGAAAAATCCTAACCTCTGTCTTTTGGCCGCAGCCCAGACAAGAGATAAATCCGCAGTTACGGAAGAACAGCTGAAAGATATCTGTGAAGAATTAAAGAAAGATTTTGATTTTATTCTTGTGGATTGTCCGGCAGGTATTGAACAGGGATTCCAGAATGCAGTAGCAGGAGCGTCAGAAGCTATTGTTGTTACAACTCCTGAAATGTCCGCAGTCCGCGACGCGGATAGAATTATCGGACTTTTGGAAGCAAAAGAGGAAATTAAATCTTATAAATTACTCATAAACAGAGTCCGCCCTAACCTCATCAAGTCCAATGATATGATGAGTGTGGAAGATGTTGTTGAAATTCTTTCAGCCGACTTAATAGGGATAATCCCGGAAGATACAGGAATTATTACATCTACAAATAAGGGCGAACCTATTGTAAACGATGAAAAATCTCTTGCGGGACAGGCTTACAAAAATGTTGCAAGGAGAATCATCGGCGAAGAAGTTCCTTTCTTAAACCTTGAGGAAGATACAAGTGTTTTAGCAAAAGTGAAAAAGTTCTTTTCAGGGCTAATGGGTAAGGAGAAGTAAGATGAAAGATATTTTTACAGATTTTTATAATACAATCTTAGGCTTCTTCCGCCAGACAGAGAAAAAAGAAGAAAATGCAAAAGATGTTGCCTGCAACAGATTAAGAGTTGTTCTTATGCAGGATAGAACAAATCTTACACCGGAACTTCTGCAGAGAATGAGACAGGAGTTAATCGACCTGCTTTCAAAATATGTAGAAATGGATAAGGATGCTCTTGAATTGAACTTTGATCAGGAAGGCGGACAGATGGCGTTAATGCTGTCAATTCCTGTTTTACGGGCAAAAGATGAAGCGGAAATAGAAGCAGAGGAAGAAAAAACTGAAGCCGATGAAGAGGAATCTGATGAGGAGATTGAATCTGAGGCAGATCTTCCGGAGGCTGAAGAGACTGAGGAAGATTCCGAAAATGAAACAGACGATCCGGAAAAAGAAGCCTCAGAACCTTCCGACGCTGATGAAACAGAACAAACTAAAGAAATCGAAAAATAGTTAAAATTATATTTAAAAGTAAAAACTTCTGTCATTGTGAATTTATTTAAGGATGGCAGAAGTTTTTTGTAAGTTTTTACGTCATCTCTGAATTAATATTAATTGTAAAATATTGTAAATTTCTATAAAGATTTTAGATATTTGTTCCGATAGAAAATTAGTAGGTGAATTTTATATCGGAGAATACTATGAGCGATTTAAAACTCGGAAGATTAGGTAAGAAAGACAGTGTAGATATTGATATGCTTAAAGCTGGAGTCAAGCACTCTGACTTTAAGGATAAAAAACTTCAGCAGATTTTTTCTAAGGTTGATACCAATGACAACGGGATTATTGAATGGAATGAAATGGAACTATTTACCCAAAAAGTTCGTAAACAGGCCTGTAATTCAAGATTGAATAAAATGGAGGCAGGTAAACTCCTTAAAAAAATGGGGCTTGAAGATGCGAATGCCGAGGATTTGTATGCATTTTTAAAAGTCAGTGCAGAGCAGAGTAAAAATATAAAGTCAACAAAAACAATTCAGAGTGGCGGCGCTGTCGTTGGCATAAATATTGAGTATCAGCCGGATGAGGACGGTAACGTTTTTTCATCTTTATATGAAGCTGATACAGGTGTTAAAATAAGCGATTCGGTTCAGGATAAAAATTACACAAAAGTCACAACGTTCTACGAAGCCGATGGTGAAACTCCTGCATATTATATGATGTCGCAGGGTTCACAGACAGATTATATTGATACTTCAAACAGAGTTTTCAGGCGCGAAATTCAAAAAGCCGAAGATGTGTATGAAATTTCTCAGTATGAATATGAGGACGGTCAGACTGAACCTTACAAAACGACAGTAATGCACCCGGATGGTACAATTACTGTTGAGGAAAACGGTGTAACAACAAACTATAATCCTGATGGAACAATAATAGAGCCGGATAATGAAATTTTGGATAATGAGCATGTGGAGGATTCGGACGGGCAGGCTCAAAATACCGTAAAGCTTGATAATGGCAGAATCTTGACAATGAAAGAAGATGAAAACGGAAACGCTGTTGTGACAATTCAGGAAAATGAAAATTCCGAACCTGTCGAACTTCATTATGATGAAAACGGCAACATAATTTCACATGCAAAAGAGGGCGAAACTTTTGCACAGACTGCAAAAAGGCTTGGTATAGAAAAGGGTATGCCAGAATATGAAAAGTTTAAAGAATTGAATGCAAAAGCTGCCAAAAATGGTTGGTTTCAGGTCGGTGCGGAAGTAAAAATTCCTGCCGGCATGGAAGAAAAAATAAATCTTGACGGTTTAAATGTCGATGTACAGCAAGAAATTAATAAATATATTGAACGGGTGCAAACTCCTTCCGTTAATCCTGCAGAACCGGAGGCTCCGGCGGAAGACACCCCATCCGGACAAGCTGCGCCGGAATCTTCCGAAACTATTGAAACACCTGAAACACAACAGCCTTCAGCTCCGGACTCTGTAGAAGAACCTCAGCCTGTTGAAGAACCTACATCAGATCCGGAGCCTGCGCCTGCTGAAGATAATCCGGCTCCGCAGGAAAATAATCCTGAGCCGTCCGACACACCTTCCCGTCCGGCAAAAGATATTGCACAATCCTTAAAAGATGATATTTATGCAAAAACTATTTTAGGGCTGCCAACAACCGGAGAAGATATCGCAAAACATATCGCGGAAATTAATGCGGATAATGTTAATGAAGTTATGGCCGCTTACCAAAAAATAAACAGCGACGACGAGAATCTTATGGAAGCTATAATTAAAGAAAGAGGCCTTCCTACTGAAGTGCGGGCTGAATATTTGACACATATAAAAGATGCCCTTGTTGAAGCTGCAAAACAAAAAGGCGTATACGCTGATGACATTTCAAAGGATTTCGATAAAGAAATCAAGTATCAAATGGAAAAATTCGGCTTGGCTAGTGCAACTTATATAAATTCATTTCTTGAAAAATTAAACGACAGAATCAAGATGAAAGATGATGCCTGGATATCAAAGCCAAATGGAAAAATAGACGAGAAGTTCGGTCAGGGAAATACGGGTGACTGCTGGCTGTTAGCTTCAATTCAGGCACTTGCACAAAGTCCAAAAGGTCTTGAAATATTAAATGATTTAGTATCTGTTGACGAATCGGGAAATGTGACGGTAACGTTAAAAGGTGCCGGCAAATCTTATATCATTACACCGGAAGAACTTGCAGGAAATCAGCAATTAGGCAGCGGTGATGCTGACGTGAGAGCAATAGAAATTGCCATGGACAGATACTTTATGGAAGAACGCGGGATAAATAACTGGTCATTATGGAATCCTGCTACAAGATATGATTTGAATGGAAATAACGCAAATATTGCTTTTGAAATTTTGACGGGTGAAGGCGGCAGAAACTTTCTAACAAATTCTTTATTTGGAAGACTCCCTGATTTCTGGTTTACAGATAGCCAAATTGACAACTTTAATAAGGAAAATCATATTGCAGTTGTAGGAGCCCATCTTAAAGGAGATTTAACTTTTGCAGCTTCTGACGGGACTGGTGATATTACCCTTCATACGGATCATGCTTATGCCGTAAAAGGTGCTGATGAAAAGAATGTTTTTCTTGTAAATCCATGGGATACTTCCAAGGTAATTACTGTGCCACGTGAGATTTTCAAGGATTTCTTTAACTCAATAGATGAATTTGACTTATCGTAAAATTTCGGTGTTATGTTTAAACTATTTCAACGTCAATATATTTGGATTGAACAACTTGAGCCAGATCCGCTTTTGAAATGACCCCGTCCTTATCTTTATCCAGTCCGCGGTTAAGGTTGTAATACTTGGAACCTTCATGGGCAAGTTCTTCCTTTGCTGCATTTTTAGGAAGATACACTAATGCATAAAGTTCTGCACCTGTTAAATTGTGGTCTTTTTTAAACACACTCTTTTTAATGGTTTGAAGATATTTTTCCACATATTCAAGCTGATCCAGCGCAGACATTTCAGCCAGTTCTTCTGTTGAAGTTCCGAGGGCTTTTGCCGTACGTGGCATAAATTGAATTAATCCTGTAGCTCCGGAGCGTTTATTTCTTGCCTGCGGGTTAAATCCGGATTCCGCGTTAATAACGGCCATAAGATCATGCGGATTGCAATGCAGTCTTTCTGAAATTTCTTTGATTTTATTAACTACTTCTGCCGTAATTTGTTTAGTCTTGCCTTTCGGTCGTGCTTCTTCAAGAACTTTTTGAGCTACAGCTTTCAAATCAACTGTTAAATCAAGTTCGGAAATTTCGTTCAGGTTTTTCTTAGCTAATGCGGCAATGCTGTCCGTGCGTTCAATCTCTGTCATCTCCGGATTGTAGTTTACGGTTAGGGTATCCCCTTTACGCTGGGTGTACCGTTGAAATTTTTCCAAACTTACTTCTTTATCCTTAACAAAGAATTTTCCATCCTTGAAGCCGGCAATGATTTCTCCCTCGTCGTTTTTGACTTCAATATTGCTGACTGTACTGTCAATAAGCGCAATTTTCTCATTCCATTTATCGTTTCTTCTGTTTAAAATAGACCAACCTAAATCATCGACGTTAAATTTTCTGCTTCTGAGAGTTCCGTTATAAAAGAGAGTATCTTCTGATGGCAGGTCTGAATTTTTCAGTTTATATTTTTCACCGGAGACCTCTTTGTTATCAGAATCTAAAATTCTTGAAAACTCTTCACCTGTTTTATTTTCTGCCGCAGCAGTTTCTTCGTTCCCGGCTGAGGTTCTTTCAATGGATAGTCCTTTTAGAGGTTCATTTAGGTCTACCCCTGAGATATCCTTGGTCATAATACTGGGTAAACTTGAGTCAGCCGGTTTCAGTTTGAATTTTTTGAGATCATGAGCAGTTCCGACTGAATTATTAGATGAATTTATTTTGTCCATAAGATGCCCTCTCTGGTAAACTTCACTTAATTATATAAAGTAAGTAAATTTTTAACGATTGCCAAAATGTAACAAAAATTTACAGAAGCGCCGTATAATTTGTTACAAATTCTAAACAAAGGCGCAAATTTTCGGTTGACAGCCATTTATGTTTATACTACTATCTATATGCTTGGAATAGTATGTTTACAAATACCGAAATATTTTATAAATAGCTAGATTCAGGCAAGGGCTGGGGTAGCCTGTTTAGAGAAGTTCCCCGTAAATGTGTAGTAATACAGAAAAGAAAAGGAATAAAAATGGCTAGCACAAAAAGACAAAGAATCAGAGTTTGTTTAAAAGCTTACGATCATAAATTGATTGACGTATCTTCAGACAAAATCGTAGAAACAGCAAAAAGAACAGACGCTAAAGTAGCAGGCCCGATTCCTTTACC
>CALUTK010000003.1 GCA_944323675.1 Candidatus Gastranaerophilales bacterium
CAAAAAAAAAAGAAAAAGTGAACATACCTGAAAGAATGTAAACTTACCCCTCACCCGAATTTCTAAGCTCACTAAAGCTCGCTAAGAAATTCCTCCCTCTCCCTCAAGGGGCGAGGGAATATGATTTACATCCCTTGTAAAGGAATTTGGGGTGTAAGCGCCGGAGGGTTTTCTCTTTTACCCCTCACCCGCCCTTCGGGCACCCTCTTCTGTCTTGGATTTACTCCATGCTCACGGAGTGTCGCTTACGAGCTTACGCTCTGCCGGCTCCATCCGTTCGCTATCCGGACTTACTTCGTTCCGTCCGTCCGTAAATCCGCCTCAAGAGGCGAGGGGATATGATTTGCCTTCCTTATAAATGGAGGTGGCGCCAAGCGCCGGAGGGTTTTCATGCGAGCGTGCGGCGTAACCGCGATGGCGAGTGAAGTAGTGAAAAAATTTCTAAGATCCTGAAACAAGTTCAGGATGACAGAAATTTTTTCACACTTCCATTTGATTCCGCGGCGCGCAGCGACGCTGTAAACGATTGTGTTTTTCTCTTTCTTTGGTTCGTTTCTTTCTCTTTTAATCGCAATAAAAGAGAAAGAAATGAACACACAAGAATAGACTAGTGCCTCTTGCACATTAGTCTGTTCCTTTACCTTAGAACAAATACGCCGCGAGTATTGCAAAGATTATGAGCGGAATATTAAAATGTAAAAAGGTAGGAATACAGGTATCTTTAATGTGGTTATGCTGACCATCAGCGTTTAAGCCTGCTGTAGGTCCGAGAGTCGTATCAGATGCGGGAGAACCGGCATCTCCTAATGCTGCTGCAGAAGATAAAATTACAACGCTCGCAGGTACAGAAAGCCCTAAATGAGCACAGACAGGAATAAACAAAACCGCAAGTATCGGAATGGTTCCGAAAGAGGTTCCTATTCCCATCGTGATGAATAATCCGATAAAAAGCATTAAGCTTACTGCAAGCAGTCTGCTGTTTTGCATAAAAGGAAGAATTGCATGAATAAGGGTATCAATTCCGCCGGTTGCCTTCAATACCATTGCAAACCCTGCCGCAACAAGCATTACAAAAGCAACATATCCCATTAATCCAATCCCTTCATTTATAAGGTTATCCATTTTCCTGTGGCTTACAGCGCCGCCGCCAAACACAATTCCAAGCCCGACAAGTGCGCCAAGCGGCAGTGATTTCGTCAAAAGCTGGACGATTAATGTTGCGAATGCGCCGATAAGTGTAATATAGTGGTTTTTATTTAATTTTAAAGCCTGCGCGTCCTCTTTTTCAATTTCATTTTCAACAGGCTGAATGTCGTTATATTCACGAGGTTTCCTGTATGAAATAAGGATTGCAACCAGAAGTCCCGCAAGCATACCGAGTCCTAAAATCCAGTTTGCTTTCCATACATCATTTTTTAAAACAGTCATTCCATTGACTGTCATATTTTCCGCAATTAAGCCCTGAAAAATTAATCCAAATCCGGCAGGTATTGCAATATAAGGAGCCTTCAAACCAAATGCCAGTGAACACGCAACCGCGCGTCTATCAAGTTTAAGCTTATTCATTACATGCAAAAGAGGTGGAATAAGTATAGGTATAAATGCAATATGAACAGGTATAAGGTTCTGTGAAAGAATTGCAATCCCTGTCAAAATTGCAAGAAGTAAAAACTTTTTGTCCTTAATAACTGTTGAAATCTTTTTTGCAAGAATTGTCGCTAACCCTGTATGCGTCATTGCCGCGGCAAAGGTTCCGAGAAGTATATAGCTTAATGCAGTTTCCGAATTATCACCCATGCCAGAGATAAATGTCTGCATAACTTTTTCTACAGGAAGCCCGCCTATTAGTCCTGCCGCAATTGCAGAAATAATTATTGCAAGTAAGACATTAATCCTGCAAACACAAAGCACGCATAATAAAATTACCGATACAACTACGGGATTAAATATAATATTCATACAAAAATAGTATCATGAACAAAATTGAAATTTACTTAATGGAATAGACTAATGTGCAAGAGGCACTAGTCTATTCTTGTGTGTTCATTTCTTTCTCTTTTAATCGCAATAAAAGAGAAAGAAACGAACCAAAGAAAGAGAAAAACGCAATCGTTTTGAGCGTCGCTACGCGCCGCGGAATCAAATGAAAGTAGTTGAAGGCAAAGCCTTCAACCTTTTAAGGTGCGCTTCTTACTCACTCGTGATTAACGGGACTAGGCTTTGCCTGCTCGTCTTGCTCACGCAAGCCGACACCGCAAAGCCGTCGCCCTCAGCTCGTTCGCGCTATTGTTCTAACGCACACGTACACCATACCTGCCGTAGGCAGGTTGCCGAACGTGCACGAAGTGCAATAGTGAGGCTGAAAGGTTGTAAAAACTTCTGTCCAACATGTCATTCAAGTTTAACATGACAGTATTACGCATATTTAGTGGAAACTTGTATATTATTGCCCAAACTTTTTTATTGACTAAGCAGTTTTTTCGTTATATCTTTATAAGGCAGAGAGTTTATTTGGGGAATTTTCTATGGAAGAAAATAATAATTTAAAAAGATTTACAACAGCACAATTTTTGAACTTTTGCCTCGGTTTTTTCGGGTTACAATTCGCGTGGCAGATGAGAATTATTCTCTCAGGCCCTGTAACTGAAGGACTCGGCGCATCGCCTTTTATATACGGGCTTATATGGCTTGCAGGCCCTTTTACCGGAATGGTTGTTCAGCCGCTTATCGGTGCGCTCAGTGATAAAACTGTCTCACCGTTCGGCAGAAGAAGACCTTATCTTTTAGGCGGAGCCCTGCTCGCGGCTGTTGCTCTCTGGATTTTCCCAAATTCCGACGGGGTTGCTAACTGGCTTCATAATATTACGGGACTTCATTTACCGGCCTGTACAGCACTTCTTATTGCTGCTGCTATGATATGGATTATTGATGCGTGTGTTAACGTTGCGCAGGGTCCTTATAGAGCTTTAATCCCTGATGTTGTTCCTCCTGAACAGCATTCTCTTGCAAATTCTTATATCAGTCTTGCAATAGGTCTCGGCTCTGTTGTCGCCGCAGGTACTGCTCCTTTTCTTATGTGGGCTTTCGGATACCAGATGTCTATACCGGCACAATTTGTTATGGCGGCGCTTGCCTTTACTCTCGGTATGATTTGGACCTGTATTACCATTAACGAAAAACAAACTAAAAAAGAAATTATAAAAGATGTAGCAACTGCAGAAATTAAAGAAGATACATTTCTGGACGCTTTGAAGAATTTCTTCTCCCTTTCTCCGGAAGTTTCTAAAATCTGTACTATGCAATTCTTTACATGGATTGGTACTATGTGTATGATGATTTTCTTTACCCAGTATTCTGTCCATACAGTTTTTCATGTTCCGGATTTGAGTTCGGTGACAGAAGAAATTACTGAACAGTACTCTAATGCAACCCTTTTCGGTACAAATTTTTCATCTATATGTTTTGCTATATTCAATCTTGTTTGTTTCCTTGTGGCTATTCCTATCGGGATTCTGTCTGCAAAATACGGAAATAAAAAGGTTCATATTGTTTCTTTAATAACGATGATTCTTGCCTATTTAGGAATGGCTTTTTGCTGTAACCCTAAAATAGTTGCTCTTTTAATGGGGGTTGCCGGTATTGGCTGGGCAAGTATCTGTGCACTTCCGTTTGCAATGCTTTCCCAGTATATTAAAAAAGGAACCGAGGGTTCCGTAATGGGAATTTTTAATATTTTTATAGCCGGCCCGCAGGTATTTGTATGCACACTTGTTGCCTGGTTTATTTCTAAGTGTATAATTAAATTAGAGGATAATCTGGTTAATTATCACTGGGAATACGCATTTGTGATTGGTGCTATTTGTCTGGCAATTGCCGCAATTATAACGGGTACGGTTAAAGAAAAGGAATAGAAGATTGGCTGAAGTTAAAAAAAAGAAAAAGATTCTTTTAATATACCCTCCTTCTCCTGTTTTAAACAGGGAGGACAGGTGCCAGCAGCCTACTAAAGAACTTATTGTTATTCCGCCCCTGCCTCCGACTGATTTAATGTATCTTGCAGCAGTTGCCGAAGAAGCAGGATTTGAAGCGAAAATAAGAGATTACAGCCAGGGCGGAAATTTTGAAAAAGATTTAAAAGAATTTATGCCTGATTATCTTCTTATAAATGTTGCAACTCCGACATTTAGGACTGATCTGGCATCTTTAACTGTTGCTAAAGAAATTTGTCCTGATGTTATAACAATGGCAAAAGGTGCGGCGTTTCTTAATGTTGCGCTGGATGTAATGTATTTCCAGAAAGATTTGGATTTGATAATCTATGGTGAAGCTGAAGAAACTCTTAAGGAAATTTTAAAAGGCAGGCGGTATAAATATATTAAAGGTATTTATTATAGAGATGACCTGCGTGCAAAATTTACAGGCCCGAGACCGTTTATTCAGGATTTGGATAAACTGCCGTTCCCGGCGCGTCATCTTGTTGATAATAATATTTACAGGCGTCCTGACAATAATGAGGTTCAGGCTGTTATAAAAGTTTCTAGAGGCTGCCCGTATCATTGTTTTTTCTGTCTGGCAACACCTGTTTCCGGAGCAAAAGTAAGAAGAAGATCTCCTGAAAATATCCTTGAAGAGATAAAAGAGTGCGTTGAAAAGTACGGGATTACAAATTTCATATTCTGGTCAGATATTTTTAATGCGGATAAAGAATGGGTAATGGATTTGTGTGACAAGATTATTGAGAGCGGTCTTGATATAACATGGTCTGCAAATACCAGAGCAGATACTGCTGATGAAGAAATGGCTTATAAAATGTTTGATGCCGGCTGCAGGTTAGTGAGTATCGGTGTAGAAAGCGGTTCGCAGGAAATTTTAAACAGAATCGGCAAGCGTATTACTCTTGACGATGTTCGACTGACTGTCAAAATTTTTAAAAGAGCAGGTATAAGAATTTATAATTATTTTGTAATAGGGCTTCCGTGGGATGATGAGGATACTATTGAAGATACGATTGATTTTGCGGTGGAACTTGACAGCGATTTTATTAGTTTTTACACTGCTACTCCGCTTCCCGGAACGAAATTCTATGAATACGCAAAAGAGAATAATCTTATAAATTCTGATACATCTTTTAAAAATGCATATTACTATCCGTCAGTTAACACGCATTATTTGTCTAAAGACAGAATTTTTGAACTTCATAAAAAAGCAATAAGACGTTTTTATCTTCGCCCGAGGTATATAATAAGAACACTTTTGCGTATACGTTCCATCAGAGAATTTAAGAATTATTTCAAAGCCGGTTTGAATGTATTATTCAGGAGATAGAATTGGCGAATTTACTTTTTGATATATATCCCCTTTTCTGCAAGGTGCTGTCGGTTGGGCATACTTGCCCAACAACCTGCCACAGTATCGTAATGGAGTTACAGTCGGCGGTAATGCGATTTCGCATAGCGTGAAACTAAAATTCGACTTTCGTCTCATTTAGTTTTTCTACGCTTCCGGAATGACGTATATGTTCTTAACGGGAAAAATGGGATTCATTTTTGCAAATAAAATCGGAGCCCTGATATATCAAGCCTCCGATTTTTGCTATTCTTAATTTTTTATATTATACGTGTAGGATAAATCCGCCTTTTTCTGCGTTTTCAAGCTTTTCGCCTTCAATTTTTGCGCGCAGATTTTTTATATATTTATACACATAATCCCTTGGCAAATCCAATAATGTTGCCAGATCTTTTGCAAATACAACCTGATTTTTGTTTTTTGCAAAGTGATCGAAAACTTTTTGCTCTCTATCTGTGAGCGCTTTTTTGAAAACAATTCTTACTTCTTCTCTTAATGTATCAGCCGAAGGTTCTGCTTTGACTTTTGCAGTTTTTGGTTTTACAGTTTTGGCGGCGGCTGTTTTTACTGTTTTCTTAACGGTTTTCTTTTCAGTTTTAGGTTTCACAGTCTTTGCAGCTTTTGTAGTTTTGTGTTCTTTAGAAGGTTTTACCGGTTCAACATCAGCATCAATTTTAATTTTTGAAATAGAGAAAGGTGAAGGTGCGATTTCCTGTTCTCTTTCATAAGCACGCTGTGCTATTGTGCTGATTCTTTCACTTTTAGGCTGCATCCAGGTATCTTCTGTTGACATAACAGGTTTTCCCTGAAGAACAATATCAATCAAATCATTAGTCGGCTTAGCTTCTTCAATTTTTTTACCCAACCTTGCAGCAAATTCTTCTAACGTAATTTTTTCTAATGAGCTTCTCCATTGTTTAATCTCTTCTTTGCTCAAGTATTCAGACATTAATAAATCTCCTTAAACTCTGTATTCTTAACCTTCAATACCTTTAATCTAGCACAAACCATGCCGAAAAAATCAAAATGTTTCATAAAGTAAATTTTTATTTTTTATTGTAACAATTACTTGAAAAATAAGGTTTTCGCGTTTATGCAAGAATTCCGGAATCCAATAACTTTTGCACTTCATCGTTCATAATTTTATGGATTTCCTGAATAGATTTTGTGCCGTCTATGCTTATAAAATTATATATTTCTTTCATTTTGTTATATTGTTCAAGGCATTTGTTCTGGTAGATTTCAAAACTTTTGTAGAAATCTGTGGAGAAACCTACGTCTCTTCCGCTTTCATAGAAATCTAACCCTGTTGTTCCGATAATACGTTTCAACAGCACATCCACCGGCATATCAAGATAAAATACTAAATCCGGTTCAGGGGCGTATTCGTAAAGGTTTTTAACCCATTCTATGTCCTGACCTCTGACGACATCACGTGCAAGCGCTGTATAGAAATATCTATCCAGAAGCACTATAAACCCTGATTTTAATGCTGGAATAATCTGGTTTTCCAGACGATCTGCAAAGTCTGCCGCATATAATAAACTGTATGTTGTCGCATTCAACAGGTTACGTTCTTTTGCGTCGTCAATTACGTTTGCGATAAGACGCGACGTTTTCCATTCAGATACCATAACCCCGTAAGATTTATCCTGAATGGATTTTTTCAATAATTCAAGCTGGGTGGATTTTCCGGAACCGTCTGTTCCTTCTATTACGATTAAAAGTCCTTCGTATCCGTTTTTTGTTTTATGTTCCATCGTTACACCTCAATCCCTTTTTCCCGAAGAACTTCTCTCAAGAGTTCTCTTATTTTAACCTGTTTTGAGTGAATTGAATCATTCGCGTCAAGTTTAATCAAACCGAATTCATCGACCATTTTGTTATATTCATTTATAACCCGGCCCTGAAAAATCATATAGCTTTCATAAGGGTCGCTGCTGAGTTTCAAATCCATACCCGCTTCATAGAATTTCGGAGTTCTGTTGAAGCAGATTCTTTCTAGTGAGGTTTTTGGATCTATATCAAAATAGATTGCAAGATCCGGTCTGTATGCAAAATCATAAACCTTTCGAACCCACTGGGCATCAACTCCTCTTGCAACATCACGTGCAAAAGCCGTATATGCGTATCTATCCGCAAGAACTATAAATCCTGCCTTCAGGGCCGGCGCGATAACCTGTTTTGCACGGTCGGCAAAATCTACGGCGTGAAGAAGCGAGAATGTTCTTGGCGAGAGCATATTTTTCTTTTTTGCAAGTTTTGTCGTCTGGCTGATAAGTTCCGAGGAGTTCCATTCAGTAAAAATTACATCCTGTCCCGATGATTTCAGCCAGTCGCGCAAAAGTGCAAGCTGGGTGGATTTTCCTGATCCGTCTATACCTTCCACACAAACTAAAGTCCCTTTTAAATTATGCTTTTCCGTGAGTCTGCCCAAAGTTTTTCTCCTTAGTTATTTTCAAGCTGTGATACGCTGATTTTTCCGAATTTTGCAGAAAGATTATCTATCAGGTGAATGAAATACAATTCCGGTTCCAAATCTTTCTGGTCTAAGTCAATAATTGCCCCCCAGTCGCTTCTGCCATGGTGTGCTGCAATCATTTTTGCGATTTCTTTAAAGCCTTCTGTCATACAAATTGAAAACCCGTACTGTGAATGTGAAATCCATTCTTTGCGGAAGTTTTCGTCATAATCAATTATACCGGATTCAAGATCAACAGTGTATTCAAAAATTTTCCCGATATCGTGGAGTATGCAGGCTGCAAGAATATTATCGCGGTTAAATTTATAATCCGATAAATCCATATTCATTTCCGCAAATTTAAGACACTCAAGCGTATGAACCATCAATCCGCCCACATAATTGTGGTGCATAACCTTTGCGGCAGGCATAATTTTAATCCTTTCTTTATTTTCCATAAAGAACATTGTCAAAAATGAATGCAGCTTTTCATTCTTAATCTTATCAAAATATGCGGTAAGTTCTGAATATGTTTTTTCTCGTTCTTCCGGAGAAAGTCCGATTTTTGCTTCTTTTACAAGTTCAACTGCTGATACGAGGCAGTTATTGAATTTTTCATTAAATGACGCGGATATAAGACGCAAAAGGTTCCCAGTTCTGAAAACCCTGCTGTCAATTCTATTCAGGGTCTCCTCCCAGAGAATACAGTTTAATATGGAATCATCCTCTGTATTTTTCAACTGAAGTTTGCCCATTTTGGTTCCGGCTTTTGTGTCGCCTATTGAGAATACTACGACTTCGTATATTGCATCTGTATTGAACATTCGTTTTCCCTTTTTCTTTTCACATTACCTGTTTTAGGACGCCCTCTCCCGCCAATCACTTCACGCGCCTTAAATGATACGGCTTATGCCTTTCATCCTCTGTTTGCCGGTTCTGGATGAGGGTTAAAAATAAAACGGGTTATTTAATTTTTACTTTTATCAATAATTTTGTCTTTATTACCCCAGACAAAAGACGAGCGGATTTCTTCGCCGACTTTTTCTATCAGGTGGTCTGCATTTTCTTTTCTGAGTTCATTGAATTTGTGGCAGCCTGATTGCATTTCCTGCAAGAATTCATCAGCAAACGCGCCGCTCTGGATATCTGAGAGAATTTGTTTCATCGCTTCACGTGATTGCTCGCCGATTACTCTAGGCCCTCTTGTCATATCGCCGTATTCTGCAGTATTGGAGATTGAATACCTCATATCAGCCAAGCCCCCCTGATTAATCAAATCCACAAGAAGCTTCATCTCATGGAGGACTTCAAAGTACGCCATATAAGGTGAATAACCAGCATCTACAAGAGTTTCAAATCCAGCCTTAATAAGAGCTGAAACTCCGCCGCAAATAACAGCCTGTTCTCCGAAAAGGTCTGTTTCGGTTTCTTCTTTGAAGGTTGTTTCAATGATGCCTGCACGTCCTGCACCGATTGCAGAAGCATAAGAGAGCGCAACATCTTTTGAATCTCCTGAAGGATCCTGATAAACCGCTATTAACGACGGAACCCCTCTGCCTTCAAGATATTCGCTTCTCACAGTGTGCCCCGGTCCCTTTGGCGCAACCATAATTACGTTAACATCATCAGGTGCAACAATTCTTTTATAATGAATGTTGAACCCGTGTGAAAACATTAAATACTGCCCTTTTCTCAAATACGGCTTAATTTGTTCTTCATAGACTTTAGCCTGAATTTCGTCAGGGATAAGAATCTGGACAATATCTGCGAATTTTACGGCATCTTCAATCGACATAGTGCGGAAACCGTATTCTGCGGCTTTTTGTTCTGATTCCCCGCCTGCTCTAAGCCCTAAGATAACGTCACAGCCGCTGTCTTTGAGGTTTGTTGACTGTCCGTACCCTTGGGAGCCGAACCCGATTATTGCGATAGTTTTTGTCTTAATCAAATTTTTATCAATATCTTTATCAAGATATATTTTCAGACTGTCCATATTTAACCCTTCTTTCAAGTTATACTCCGTCACCTGATTCTAACACAAAGAAGAAAAAGGAACAAATTTAAATTTGTTTCTTTTTTGCAGTTTATTAGACCCCCTTAAGTCGCAGTGAGAGATTGAGTATCCTTATAATAAAAAAGCCCTGCTAAAATGCGGGCTTTTTATTTCTATTCCTTTTTCCTTATTTTTCCAACGAAACTTTCTTCTTTGTTTGACGACAAACCTTAGTTATTGCTTAGAACAAGCCTAAATGTCGCAAGATTTTTAATCGACAGCATTGTATGTTTGTTGTGCTGTTCATCAGCTATATTAAAAATACGAATGATTCTCTGGATTTCTTCCAGATCCTTACGCGAATTAATTTTATAAACGTTTTTTATAGGGTCAGCGACTACTGACATCATTGTATTTAATTCTTGTTCTTTCATTTGGCTTATCCTCATTTCCTTATACTTTAATAAAGGATTTTTTTTCTTAAAAATTGCTTTTTTTAGAATAAGGTTGTTAATATTTGTTTACATATCCTTAAATTTACTAACCAACCGCTTTTTTTGCCGCTTTCCAGAGTTTGTCGTATTCTTCAAAGGAATAGTCTGTGAGCGGTTTTGTTGCTAAATCTTCCATTTTTCTGAATCTGGTCATAAATTTTTTGTTAGCTTTTAAAAGCGCCTGTTCTGCGTCAATTTTGTTCCAGCGGGCAAGATTAACAGTTGCAAAAAGTATGTCTCCGAATTCTTCTTCCATCTGGTCTTTATTTTGTTTTTTTTCAGCCTCTTTAAATTCATTAAATTCCGAGAAAATACAATCGTAAAGTGATTCTTCGTCAGGCCATTCAAAGCCTGTTTTTACTGCTTTTTTGCTTATTTTCTGGGCGCTCATCAGGGCTGATTGAGCTTTAGAAATGCCGTCCATAGCGGATTTTCTGTGAGTTTTTTCTTCGGCTTTAAGCTTATCCCAGTTGTCAACAATATCTTTAGTTGAATTAACTTTCACATCTCCGAAAACATGCGGATGACGGTGGATAAGTTTCTCCTTGAGACCTTTAGCGACATCTTCAATAGTGAAAGCTCCTTCTTCAGAAGCAATTTGGGAATGAAGAACAACCTGAAGCAGTACATCCCCCAGTTCTTCTTTTAAATGGTTCAAATCCCCGTCATCAATGGCGTCGACAGCTTCATATGCTTCTTCAATCATATTCGGGCGGAGAGTTTTATGAGTCTGCTCCCTGTCCCACTGGCAGCCGTCAGGTGCACGGAGTTTTGCTATTACATCAATAAGCTCTTTTAATTCGTTAACACATCCCATAAACTTATTTTAACACAAAAATACTAATAACAATATTTTGCTGAAATATTGCAATTCAGGTGTTATTATGTCATGATAAGCTCTATTAAAGGGACCGCACCTTTATTAATCGGGAGGTTTTATGAAAATAAGTCTGGTCGTACCTGTCCATAATGCATACAAATACGTAAAAAAGGCTTTAATTAGTGTTCTCAGAAATTTCGATTTTGATAATGGTGAAGTTTTAATAGTGGACGATTTTTCTGATAACAAGACAACTCGGTTACTGGATAAATTCGCGGCAAAATATCCTGAAAAATTCCGGCTTATCAGAAATACTGTAAATTTAGGTTTCTTAAAGTCCTGCAACCTGGCTGCGTCCAATGTCGGCGGTGATATTATAGTATTTTTAAACAGCGACTGCGAAATCCCGAAAGATTTCTCTTCCCGTGTTGCAGCGTGTTTCCGGCATGATGAAAATATAATTGCGGCATCTCCTATTGCATCTCAGAGTGCAAGTTTTACTCTGAATAATATTTTACCTTTAGAAATTACTAATGCACTTTTGAAAAAACGCAGAATTCCTCAATATCCTGATATTCCGCATGCAGAAGGCTTTTGCCTTTGCGTGAGGAAAAGTTATGTTGATAAGTACGGTTTGTTTGATACTGTATATGGATTCGGGTATTGCGAGGAAGTAGATTTTTGCTTTGGCGTAAGAGCAAGAGGCTTACGGTGCGTTTTGATTGATAATTTGTATGTAAAACACGCTAGAAACAAAAGTTTCGGTAAAACTAAAACAGAAGCGCTTGCTAAGAATAACAAAATACTTTTTGACAAGTGGGGAGATATGGTTCATCAAAAAGAAATAACCAGGTTTGAAAATCCTATGATATCTGTAATCAGGGATACTTTTGGCATATTCAGGACAGGCGTATTTTTCTTATTTAAACTCCGCAGACAAAAAGTCTCTAACCGGATAAAAACATTGAAAAATCTATTTAAAATAAAAAAATATCAAAACGGGATGTCAAAGAAAGTTGTTTATACAGCTATTGCCGGTAATTCAGACCTTATTCCTATTGTGCCTGATTATGTGAGTAAAGACTGGGACTATGTCTGTTTTACTGATAATAAAACCCTTTTAAAACTCGGGCAATTCGGCCCATGGAAAATTAAACCGCTGCAATTCAGCCTTCTGGATGATACGAAAAATGCGCGCTGGCACAAAACTCATCCGGCGGAATTGTTTCCGGAATACACTGAAAGTTTATGGCTTGATGCAAATATTAATATTCTGACTCCTTATATATTTGATTTTTTAAAAGATAACGAAAAAGAGCTTCTAGTCCCGAAACACTACTGCCGCCGCTGCGTTTATCAGGAAATTGAAGTCGTGAATGCAAGAGGAAAAGAAAAAACAAATGTCATAGAAAATATAGAAAACTTTCTGCAGCAGCAAGGAATGCCGCGAAATTTCGGGCTGAATGAAACGAATATAATATATAGAAAACACACGGCAAATGTAAAAAAGCTTATGGATGACTGGTGGTTTATGATAGAAAATTATTCAAAACGTGATCAGCTTTCGTTTTCTTATGTTTTATGGAAAAACTCAATTGATATCCGGAGTATAGCGATGCCCAATGCCCGTATAGATTTTAAAGATTTTAAGATGTTTACCCATAACCCTAAAGATACCATTACCGGCAAAGTTTTAAGTTTTTTATTTCCTTCTAAATAAAATCTGCAACTAAAGTATAATATTTTTTATAAACAATACTCCAAAAGGTTGATGGCGAATCAGGCTTATATGATATCCTATAAATGTGAAGAATTTAGGTAGGAAAGGATTACATAATGGCAAATTTATCAATCTCAGCAATTCGTGAGCGTATTTTTAATAATACGAAACACGAACAAACAGTGGCTAGAAGTTCAAATCCGTTCGCCGTATCATCATTCAAAGGTAATGTATTAACAGCAGACGTATTTGCACCGGAAAAAGAAAAAGCCGCACAACCAAGTTTTACTGGTAAGTTAAAAGCAAGTGCTCTTGTTGGTTCTCTTGCAAGTGCAGGTTCTAAAATCTCAGCAGCATTTGAATCAGTAGGCGCTTTTTGTAACAGAATGAAAGACGGAGTTATCGGCTTCTGGAAAAATCTCGAACAAACTGAAATTTCATTTGATTTTATTTCAAAAGCAGGAGAAAAAGTTAAGTCAAAACTTGGTTCAGCCATGAATGCTGATGTTGTTGATATGTTTAAAACCAAATGGAATGCTATGCAGGATGAGCACGCAATTCAGGCATACATGACACACCCTGTCCGTGGTGAAAACGGTTTGAAAGAAATGTTTGAACAATCCATCGGATTGGTAGCATAGGGGGAAGAAAATGGATAGAAGAAAAGTTAAAAATATTATTGAAGCGCTTTGCCGCCACCAGGATCCTGATTCAATCAATGTCCTGAATGAAGTAGGTACAAATTCTGCAATTGATGAAGTTAGAGAAATGACTTCCCGTGCACTGGTTAAGAAAAATGTCCACGATTCTCTGGAAGTCGTTATCACAAACAAGGGTAAAGGTATTAACGATTTAAGCACACTTGTTGCAATGAGCACTATCAATGAACTGCTTGCTCTTGAAGATAAGTCCGAAGCAATCAAAATCCTTGAAGATACTGTAGAAATGCATTCGGATGAGGAAGTAAGAGATAATGCCCGTTCTGTTAAAGCGTTAATGGCTTTAAGCTGCTAATCCTATTTGTTGAAATCACTTTTAATATTATATAAAACCAAAGCTCCCGTTAGTTATATAAACGGGAGTCTTCGTATATATGAATCATAATCTTGTCTCTCTCCTTGAGGGTGAGGGTTTTGATTAGGGGTAGGATGTTGTTAAACTTGTGCCCTCTATAAAGAGGCGAACGCGAATCCGTCATTGCGAGCGGCAGCGAAGCAATCCAGCCTTTTTATATGTGAATGGTGAGGAGTGAATGGTGAAGGGTTCAACAATAATTAGTCTCATCACGCTTCACACATCCCTCTTCACATTGCAAAAGCTGGATTCTTTCGGGCTTCGCCCTCAGAATGACGTAACATTTTTCATAGTGCTTTAGTTGGGCAGGTATGCCCAACTGACAATGTCCCTTCGGACACCCTCTCAAAAAGGGATGGTATGCTTTGCACTGCCATTTTATCTTGTTCAGTAGGGGGGTACTTTTCAGACCTCTTATTAATTAAAGCTAAATCCGTCGGCTTTAAATCTGTCAATGACTTCCTGAAGCTGCTCATCTGAACATACAAAGGATAATCTGAAATAGCCTTCGCCGTGGGCGCCGAATGCATTCCCCGGAACCAGAACTACTCCTGATTTTTCAAGAACATCCTGACAGAATTTAAATGCAGAATCATATCTCGGCGGAATCGGAAGCCAGAGATAGAAGGTTGTATGCGGAACATTCTTTTCATCAATCGGCCAGCCGAGTTCTTTAAACCCTTTTACCATTATTGCCTGTTTTTTAGCGTAATTTTTGTTGCTTTCTTCAATATAATCATCGCCGGCTTTTGAATTTAGAATTTCTGCACAGGCTTTTTGGAGTGCTTTAAAGATACCGTTATCAATTGTCGATTTCCCTTTGCCGAATCGCTGGATAATTGTGCTGTTTCCGCAAACCCAGCCGAGTCGCCAGCCTGTAATTGCATAAGGTTTTGAAAAACTGAAAAATTCAACGGCAATATCTTTCGCGCCTTCAAGTTCAAACACACTGAACGGCTTTTCTTTTTCGTCAAAATACAAATCACAGTATGCGGCGTCAGAAATCAAAAGGATTTCGTGTTTTTTGCAAAAATCTATTACAGATTTAACGTATTCTTTTGTAGTGCTTGCGCCAAGCGGGTTATTCGGGAAGTTGATAATCATTGCTTTGACGTTTTCCGGTTTAAACCCGTCTTTGATTAAGTTGTTCCAGACTTCTTCCATGTCCGGTTTGTAATCATTTTCTTTCGTAAGCGGGATTGGGTAAGCGTATCCGCCTGAACATTTGATAAATTGCAGATATGAAGCATACCCGGGATCCGGTACTAAGATTACATCTTTTTCTTTAATTTCGTGTTTAGGCGTAATTAAGAATCTTACAAGGTTTGCAATACCTTCTTTTGAACCCATAAGCGAGAAAATTTCTTTATCAGGATCCATATCAACACCGAAGCGGTTTTTCATTCTTTGAGCAACAGCTTTTCTGAAGAATGCTTCTCCTTTCGGGATTGAGTAGAGGTGAATGCCGTCCTCTGTCAGAACTTCTTTTAACCGGTCAATCAATTCTTTTGGAGGGGCTGCTGTCGGGGCACCCATGGAAAGCGAAATCGGCGCGCGGTTTCTTGCGATTAAATCAGGTTTAAGTCTTTCTGTAATTTCTTTGAGTTTGAACATAATATATGTATCCAAAGTCATTACATCTTCATTGAACAATTTTTTTTCTAATTTTTCCATAGTTTCCATAACATCCCTCTTAATTTCTAACTGCCTGTATTCGCAGGTCTGCTTCCCTCAACGGATAGTCAGGCAATTTTTGCGTGTCTGATTTTAATTCTAGCGCAAATAAAATAATTAAGCAATCATTTTCATAGGACCCTCGAGAGAGGCTGTTACGAACTGTTTTGTATATTCGTTATCCATTTTGAGCATTTCTTCCGGAGTGCCGGCGAATACTATTTTCCCGCCATAGAGCATGATTAGTTTGTTTGCTGTTCTTGTAATGGTGGACATCTGATGGGTTACGACGATTGAGGCGGCATTGGTTTCTTCTTTTAATCTTACAATGTAGTCTTCAATCAATGTTGATGATATCGGGTCTAAGCCTGCTGTCGGTTCGTCGTAGAGTATGGTTTTCGGCTCCGTAACGATTGCACGGGCAAAGCTTACGCGTTTTTGCATGCCGCCTGAAAGTTCTGACGGAAATTTCTTTTCTATCCCTTTTAAACCTACAAGCTCAAGCTTTTGTGCAACGATTTCGTGTAAATCTTTTTCTGAATACTTGTTTCTTAATTCTCGGCGTTCTCTCAGTGCAAAAGATATATTATCCTCAACGTTAAGTGAATCAAAAAGCGCTGAATACTGGAAAACCATTGCGATATCGCCTTCTGATGTGATAATTTCACCGCCGTCTTTTTCAATAAGCCCGCAGATGAGTTTTAGTATGGTGCTTTTGCCGGAACCGCTGAACCCGACAATCGCGAGGGTTTCACCATCTTCAACTTTAAATGAAACCTCATCTATGACTTTTTTATCATCAAATATTTTAACTAAGTTTTTAACTTCTATACTCATAAATTTATCCTTATTGGTTTGCGGCAAATCCCGCATGTATTATTAGAAGAAGAACGCTATTGCAAATATCATATCCCATATTACAATAGCGACAAAAGACCACACAACAGCTTTAGTTGTTGCAAGTCCGACTCCTTTTGCGCCGCCTGAAGCTGTGTAGCCGCAGGCGCAGCTTATAAGAGCTATTGTACCGCCAAAAAATATTGATTTTAAAAGGCAGACGCCCAAATCTTTCATATAAAGCCCAAGCCATGCTGAATCAAAATACGCGCGGTACCCTAAATCCGTCGTAAGTGTTGTTGTGACAGCGCCTGCCAGCACTCCGGCGATTGATGCAATAACAACAACAACCGGCATCATAAGAATTCCTGATAAAACCCGCGGGACAAAAAGGTATCTGATAGGATCAACCTTTAATACTTTTAGTGCGTCAATTTGTTCCGTTACCCTCATTGTGGCAAGTTCGGAGGCAATAGAGGAACCTATCATGGAAATTATTGCAAACCCTGACATAATTGCCCCTACTTCTCTTACGATAAGCAGTGTCATCATTAAGCCGACAAAATGTCCGCCGCCCTGCTTTACCATTTCTGAGGCAACCTGTGAGGCTACAATTATTGATGTCATCCCCACAATTGAAAGTGTAATCGGAAGCGACGTCACACCGAAGCGGTTGCATTGTTCAACAAGTTCTTTAGGTTCAATCTGCCCTGTCACCAAATACCTGAGGGTTTTAAATCCGTCTTTTACAATTTCTCCGAGAGTATCCAGAAAATCATACAATTTTCCTGACATGCCCTTAAAAATTTTATATGTAGCGGATTGCCGCAGATATTTGCGTAAGGTACCCATTCTTTGATTATACCTGAAATCGTAATTTTAAGTCAATTTTAATAAGGTTTGTTTATTAGAGAATTGTGAGTTGCCATTTCAATTGTGTCATCAAGAAGCTTAAGTTCAATTCGTTCTCCGTAGCGTTTTTCAAGCGCGAGTTCTATTAAATAATCCGTAAACTGCGGATTTTTAGGTAAAAATGAACCGTGGAGATATGTCCCGAAAACATTTTTATATCTGGCGCCTTCTGTTTTATCTTCTCCGTTGTTGCCGTTTCCTGTTGTAACTGTAGCAAGCGGCTGAGTATCGCCCTGAAGGTAGGTCAGCCCGCTATGGTTTTCAAAACCTACAAGAGTATCTGGTGTCAGAAAATCCGTTTTTGCTGTGACATTACCGATAAACCTTGTATCTCCGGCAACCGTATAGGCATCAAGAAGGCTTATTCCTTTTAATTTTTCTTTGTCGTGAGGCTGGTAATAGTGCCCGAAAAGCTGATAACCGCCGCAAATTCCTAAAAATACCGCCCCTTTATCTCTTTGGCCGTGAAAGAACCATTTATGCGTGAATAATTCCTCCGCAACTTCCTCCTGCTGCTTATCCTGTCCGCCGCCGATAAAATATATGTCATGCTCTTTTATATCGTCGCCTGAATGAATCTCAGTAAATTCAACCTCAATTCCGCGCCATTCGCAGCGTTTTTTTAAAGTAATTATGTTGCCGATATCGCCGTAAAGATTTAGCAATTCCGGATAAAGGTGTGCTATTGATATTTTTAAGTCTCTTTCTTCCACAAGTGTGATTATATCACAAATTTTCCGTGTGGTATAATCATTATATGAGCGAAATATATTTAATTGATACACATTCCCACGTTGATATGATTGAGGGGTTTTGTGTTGAGGAAGTCATAAAAAATGCAAAAGAGGCAGGGGTTCAAAAGATTATAGTACCTTGCGCTTACCCGAAGGATGTCGATAAAATTTTTACCCTTGTGAATAAATACGATGAACTCTACGGGCTTTTAGGGGTTCACCCGTCGGAGGTGAAAGACTGGGACGACTCTCTTATTGATAAAATAAAAGAGTATGCAAAATCTGAAAAAGTGGTCGGAATCGGTGAAATCGGGCTGGATTACTACTGGGATAAATCTTTTAATGACCTGCAGAAAGAGATTTTCATAAAGCAGATTAAACTCGCCAATGAGTTAAACCTGCCTGTCTGCGTGCACGATAGAGAAGCGCATAAAGACAGTTTTGATATTTTAAAAGAGTATAATAAGGGTTCAAAAGTTGTAATGCACTGTTTTTCAGGAAGTGTAGAATTTGCCCGTGAATGTATAAAAGAGGGCTGGTATCTCGCACTCGGCGGTGTTGTAACATTTAAAAACGCAGTTAAGATGAAAGAGGTTGCCGTTGAAATTCCGCTTGACAGGCTTTTATTAGAAACCGACGCCCCTTACCTTACTCCTGTTCCGTACCGCGGGAAAGAAAATCAACCGGCTTATGTAAAATTTGCGGCAGAAGAAATCGCAAAACTCCGCGGGATCTCATTTGAAGAAGTTGCCGAGATAACATCGCATAACGCAGAGTCTGTTTACTCTATCTAATATTTTAGGCTGGAAAAAATAGCGTTAGTATGATATTTTAGAAATATGAAAAAGGAAAGACTGGATAAATATCTTGTAGATTTGGGCTACTTTGAAACTAAAAGCAAGGCGGCATCTGCAATTCTTGCAGGACACGTGAAAATTAACGATGAATATATTACAAAGGCTGGATTCCAAATCTCACCGGACAAAGAATATGAGATAATTGTAAAATCAATGCCATTTGTCTCACGCGGCGGGTTTAAGCTTAAAAAAGCCCTTGATACTTTCCCCGTACAGGTGGAAGGACGGATTTGTTTTGATGCCGGAGCTTCAACCGGCGGGTTTACGGATTGTCTTTTGCAAAACGGGGCTAAATTTGTTTATGCGGTTGATGTCGGATACGGACAATTAAATTGGAAAATACGTGCTGATAAAAGAGTTAAACCTATAGAACGTACTAATCTCAAAATATGTTCATTTGAAGATATTTATGCGCAGGAGGAGCCTGTTGCGGATTTACTCGTGAGCGACTTATCTTTTATTTCTCTGACAAAAGTTCTCTCAAATTTGAAAACGCTTCTTAACCCTGAATTTCATGAAATGATTTGTCTTATAAAGCCGCAGTTTGAGGCAGGAAAAGATAAGGTTGAAAAAGGCGGAGTTGTCAAAAATAAGAAAACCCACAGAGAAGTTATTGAAAATGTTATCGCTTGCGCCCTGCAGCTGGGGTATTCTATAAAGGGGCTTACATATTCCTCAATTAAGGGGCCATCCGGTAATATTGAATACCTCGTCTGGCTGACTACCGAAAAAGACGGTATTGATATTGATATACCTGAAATTATTGATACTGCATTTGATGTATTAAATACGTAAAAGCTAATTGGAATCGTTTATTCCGGTTTTACCTGAGTCAGCGGGGAGGATACGTTTAAATCAATATATTTGAAAGTGTTGGCTACAATTCCCGGCGCAAAGTAATAATTTCCGTCGGTTGGTGTAATTTTAAGCATACTTTTTTGCGTCCCGAGTTTTACTATGCTTGCCAGAAATTCTTTGCCTACTGCTTTAAAAAGAATGTACCCCGTCTTTGATTGAAGTTCCAGCACCTCAAAACGGTTTGCATTTATTGCGCCTACAGTAAGGTAGTATAATTTCTCAGGCGGCAGGTTATATTGTTTTGTGCAGTCCGCAAATTCTACGTTTTGCGGTGTTATAAGGGCACTCAATGTTGATTCTTCAGCTTTTGTATTTGCGCCGAAGCTTAATATACAAATTATCAGTATTAAAATATATTTTATTCTTTCCATGTATCACCTGTATTTATGTCAACCACAAGAGGAACCTCTAAAGGCTGATTTAGTTCCATTGATTCACGTATTAAATTCTTTACGGTTTCTAATTCATTTTTATCAACTTCTACCACAAGTTCATCGTGAACCTGCATTATCATTTGAGATTTTAATTTGTGTTCTTTTAATTTTTTCGCAAAATCTATCATTGCTATTTTGATTAAGTCAGCGGCAGTTCCCTGCATAGGCTGATTTATTGCGGCGCGTTTTGCAAATTCTCTTATCATAGTATTTGAACTGTGCAGTTCCTCTTTCAGATATCTTTTTCTTCCGAAAATGGTTTCTACAAATCCTACCTCTTCTGCCTGTAATACTGTTGCTTCCATATATGCTTTTATTCTCGGGTATGTTGCAAAATACTTATTGATAAAATTTTCTGCTTCCTGATTAGATATATTTAAGTTTTTAGCAAGACCGTATTTTGTTTGACCGTATATAATGCCGAAATTTACAGCCTTTGCTTTATATCTCATCTCTTTAGTAACTTTTTCAATAGGCACTTCAAAGACTTTTGAGGCTGTCAGGGTATGAACATCAATCCCGGAATTAAACGCCTCTATAAGATGTTTATCTTTTGATATGTGCGCGAGAAGCCGTAGTTCAATCTGAGAATAGTCTGCCGATAAAATTACGGATTTTTCCTTATCTGCAGGAACAAATGCCGCACGGATTTTACTTCCTTCTTCTGTTCGAACCGGAATATTTTGTAAATTAGGGTTTGAAGAAGAAAGTCTGCCTGTTGCTGTGATGGTCTGATTGTAGGTTGTGTGAATCCTTCCGTCTTTATCTATAAGCATTTGCAGTGCATCTGTGTAGGTTGATTTTAATTTTGTATATCTTCTGTATTCTAAGATTAATCGCGCAATTTCATACTCGGCTGCCAGCTCTTCCAGAATTTCCGCACTGGTTGAATAATGACCTTTTATTCTTTTTTTCTTGCTTTTTAGCCCCAATTTCTCAAACAGAATCTCTCCTACCTGCCGCGGAGAATTTATATTAAATCCGCAGTCTGCTTCATCATATATTTTCTTTTCGATTTTGCGTAAATGAGTATCCATATTATCAGATAATTTCCCGAGGTAGACTGTATCAACGGATACACCTGTATATTCCATTTCAGATAAAACTTTTGCTATTGGTACTTCTATTTCATAAAGCACTTTAAGTTCATCATTATCAAGATTTTTTAACCAAAATTTTGTAAGTTCTATAATGGTTGCAGTTTCATCCGCTGTGTGTGAAAGTACATTATTTATGTCAGCATCTTCAATCGATATTCTTTTCTTTTTATTTTTTTCATACGGTGCAAATTCACATATCGCATGGTCAAGATGCTCCATACTCTGTATGTCCAATTCATGTTTTCTTGAAGGATTTTTAATATAACTTGCAAGCTGTACATCGAAAATGACCCCTTCAATTAGAATTCCGTGTGTTTTTAATATGTTATACTGAGGTTTTGAATCGTACGTTAATTTTTTTATTTCAGGATTTTCAAAAACCGGTTTTAATATTTTTAATACATCCGCAGTATTTAGCTGATTTACAATCGTCGAATGCTTAAGCGGAATATAGTAAATTTCACTTGAAGAATCCTTTTCGGTAGTCAAATGACCTTCTTTTATTGTCAAACCTCTATTTATTCCGAAAGTAATTCCTGTTATGGAACTTTCAATTACGCTGTGAATCTGAGCTTTTATGTCGAATGTTATTACTGTTTGTTTCTCAAGTTCTTTCACGAGATTGTCAAAATCAACGTTATCAGTGATAAGTTTCTTTGAATAATTCAATTCGGTTTGATTGATTTCTGATTGCACTGCCTGTGAGAAAATTCCAAGCTGTAACTGCCCGTTTGGTGCGGCCGTTGATGTGGTAGAAATTTCATTTTGCGGTAAAACAGCTTCTTTATTAAATGAGGTTAAAATATCATTAATATTTTTTATGTAGCTGTAAAACTGCATGTGTTTGAGAAATTCCGTAACTTTTTTTATATCAGGAAGTTCTACAACTGCATTATCAAAATCAAAATTGATATCCAGATTTCTTATAATTGTTGCAAGATACTGGCTTAAACGTGCATCTTCCACGCCTGCGCAGAGTTTTTCTTTTAATGCTTTTTCCGGAATTTCTTCGCGGTGTTCCAGAACTTCATCAAGAGTATAGTATCTTGAGAGAAGTTTTTGAGCCATTTTTTCACCGATTCCCCTGACTCCGGGGATGCAATCGGAGGCATCGCCTCTGAGCGCTTTATATGCGATTACCTGATCCGGATAAACCCCTATTTTATCGTGGATTGTATTCCAGTTGTATTCAATCAATTCCCCTTTTGAAGGCAGTATAACTTTTACACAGCCAGATTTATCCACAAGCTGAAATGCGTCCTGATCCCCTGTCAGTATAAGTACTTTATGCCCGAGTTCACACGCTTTTTTAGAAATAGTTCCGATGACATCATCCGCTTCAAACCCTTCTTTTGTATAAATAGGAATGCTGAATGCTTTTAATCCTTCATATATCAATCCCATCTGAATACGCATATTATCAGGCATAGCTTCCCTGTTGCTTTTGTATTCAGGATATTTTTCTGTTCTGAAAGTTTGATGGCTGACATCAAATGCTACAGCAATGGCATCCGCTTTTAGATTAGGGTTTTTTAAAAGGTCAAATATGGCTTTGAAAAATCCATATACAGCCCACGTGGGTGTGCCTTCTGTCGTTTTCATGTTTGTTCTTTCCAGTGCAAAATATTGTCTAAAAGCCAATGCGTGACCATCTATTAATATTAAAGTTTTTTCATTTCCCATATTTAGTCCTGATATTTTGCGGATAAAAACGTTTTAGGCTGTAATTTCTTTTGTGCTGTCATTTTTAGTCGGCAGCTGAATCAACTCCCCCGTATTTCTGTTTTTGACCATATCAGCCGTTATTACAACCTTTCCGTTATTTTCTTTTGAAGGAACATCGTACATTACATCCAGCATAATTTCTTCAACAATGGCTCTTAATGCTCTTGCTCCGGTGTTGCGTTTCAATGCTTCCTGCGCAATTAAATCAATAGCTTCCGGCTCAAATTCCAAATCAACGCCATCCATTTCAAGTAAGCATTTATACTGTTTTAATACAGCATTTTTAGGTTCTGTTAAAATCATTTTTAATGTTTTTTCGTTCAGCGGATCAAGAACTGCGTAGGTCGGAATACGACCGATGAATTCCGGAATAAGTCCGAATTTGAGTAAATCATCCGGCTGCAATTTTTTCAATAATTTAGCAGCGTTAGCTTCTTTTTCTGCCTGTGAGAGAGGTGCCTTTGCCCCGAATCCAACAGAACTGCCGACCTGAGCACGTCTTTCAATAATTTTTTCCAACCCTACAAACGCGCCGCCTACAATAAACAGGATATTTGAGGTATCAACTTCAATAAATTCCTGATGCGGGTGTTTTCTGCCGCCCTGCGGAGGTACATGTGCAACCGTTCCTTCTATCATTTTCAATAATGCCTGCTGGACGCCTTCACCTGATACATCACGTGTAATTGATGTGTTTTCAGATTTTCTTGAAATCTTATCAATTTCGTCGATGTAAATAATTCCGCGCTCAGCCTTTGATGAATCGAAATCAGCATTTTGATATAAACGAAGAAGAATGTTTTCAACATCGTCTCCGACATAGCCGGCTTCGGTCAGGGTTGTTGCATCAGCAACTGCAAACGGTACATCAAGCATTTTCGCTAACGTCTGTGCCAGAAGAGTTTTACCTGAACCGGTAGGCCCGACCAGAAGAATATTTGATTTTTGAATTTCAACATTGTTTTTGAGGTCTGCAGATTTGTTGTGTTTTAATCTTTTATAGTGATTATAAACAGCAACAGCAAGAACTTTTTTAGCATCATCCTGACCGATTATGTACTGGTCAAGATAAGCTTTGATTTCATGCGGTTTTGGAATCGGTTTTTCAGCATTGATTTCATCGGATTTTTCTCCGTCTTTTTCTTTGTTTTCAAAAAATTCTTCATCCAGAATTTCATTACAAAGTTCAACGCATTCGTCGCATATGTAGACATCAGGCCCTGCTATAAGTTTTTTTACCTGATCCTGCGATTTTCCGCAAAACGAACATTTTAATCTGCTGTCATCATGTTTTGGCATTTTCTTCTTTTTACCCTTTCCCACGACTATTGTTACTTTTAACAGTTCCAGCACTCGTGGTGTATTTGTATTATGTTTTCAATTACCTTGAGTCTTTCCACTCGCAGTGGCTCTAACCCTTTCCCACGACTATTGTTACTTTTAACAGTTCCAGCACTCGTGGTGTATTTGTATTATATTTTCAATTACCTTGAGTCTTTCCACTCGCAGTGGTTCTAACCCTTTCCCACAACATTGGTGTCCTTTAACGGTTCCAGCGCTCGTGGTGTATTTGTATTATGTTTTCAATTACCTTGGGTCTTTCCACTCGCAGTGCCTCTAACCCTTTCCCGCAATACCCTTCTCCTTTTAACAGTTCAAGTGTATTTCGAGGTTTATTGTATCACATTATTAAGCTTTTCGAACTCACCTACACGCAGTAATTTTTCTATTTCCTGCGATTCTTACTTAATTCCGTCACGGGTTACGATTTTATCAATCATACCGTATTCAAGTGCTTCCGATGGCGTCATAATGTAATCTCTATCAGTATCTTTTTCAATCTTTTTGATAGACTGACCGGTATTAGAAGCCAGGATTTCATTTAAAGATTTTTTGATTCTGATAATTTCTGCTGCCTGAATTTCAATATCAGTAGCCTGACCCTGAGCGCCGCCGAGAGGCTGGTGGATGAGTACTCTTGAATGAGGCAGAGCCAATCTCTTGCCCTTTGCTCCGGAAGAAAGGAGAAATGCACCCATAGAAGCGGCCTGTCCTAAGCAAATTGTTGAAACATCCGCTCTTATGTGCTGCATTGTATCATAGATTGCAAAACCTGCAGTAACACTGCCGCCCGGGCTGTTGATATATAACATGATATCTTTTTCCGGGTTTTCGCTGTCCAGCAATAACATCTGAGCTACAACCAGGTTCGCTACCATATCATCTATCGGTGTCCCCAAAAAGATGATTCTTTCTCTCAATAATCTTGAGAAAATATCAAAGGAACGTTCGCCTCTGCTGGATTGTTCAATTACTACAGGTACAAAACTCATGATTTAATTTCCCTTTCTTATTTCATTATAATTTTTGTCTTATTTGTTTTCTACTTCTTCTTTTGGTTCAACATATTCAATTTTATTGTTGTCCATCAAGAATTGTTTTACCTTATCGTTCATTGCCTGCTGGGATAATGAACTTAATATTTCAGGATTTTTGCTGATTTGCTTAATAATATCCTGCTGGGAAAGACCGTATGCTGCGCCTAACTGATTAAATTTCTGCGCAATATCTTCCTGAGCAAGTGTAATTTTTTCTTCTTTTGCAATTTTATCTATTACGAGAGAATTTTTAATTCTGCTTTTAGCATCTTCGTGAATAGTTTTCATAATTTCATCTTCGCTCTGGGTTTTCAGAAGCATTTCCCAGCTTACACCCTGTGCCGCAAGTCTGTTTTTGTATTCAGCAAGAAGGGATTGAGCTTCTCTTTCAATCATTCTTTCTGAGATATCTACGCTTGCGCCGTCTATTGCTTTTTTGAATACGGCATTTTCCGCATTTATCTTTTTAGCGTTTTCTCTTGTTTGTTCAAGGTGTTTTTGAATGTCTTCTTTCATCGCATCAAGAGTTTCAAACCCTACTTTTTGAGCAAATTCATCGTTTATTTCAGGCAGAATTCTTTCTCTGATTTCGTTGATTTTTATTTTAAAAGTTGCTTTTTGACCTTTTAATTTTTCATCGTGGTAATCTTCAGGGAAGGTTACTTCAATGTCAAACTCTTCGCCGGAGTCTTTACCGACAAGCTGTTCTGCAAAGCCCGGGATAAAGTTTGAATTACCGAGGTCTAATCTATAACCTTTAGCTTCTCCGCCTTTGATTTTTTCGCCGTTTGAATATCCGTCAAAATCAATATTTACTATATCTGTTGCGGTTGTTTTTCTGTCAGTGATTAATTTTTCTTCTGCAAATCTTGATTTAAGGTTTTCTACAGCTTTATCGTAAGCGTCTGCTCTTTCCGGAACATCATCTGCTTCGATTGTGAGATTTTTATATTCGCCGAGTGTTACTTCCGGTCTTGTTTCTGCACTTACTGTCACTGTTAAATCTTTTCCGAGTTCAAAGTCGTAAGATGTAACATAAGGCTGGGTAATTAAATCAAGTTTATTTTCAGCAACTGCTTCATTTACAGCTTTCGGCATTAAACCTTCGATTGCTTCCTGTTTAATTCTTTCAACTCCGACTCTTGCTTCTACCATACTCCTCGGGGCTTTTCCTGTTCTGAAGCCGTCAATTGTGATATGCTGAGAAATTCTCTTTACTGCTGAATTATAAGCATTTGCAGCTTCTATTGCAGGAATTGTAATATTTAATTTAACTAAATTCTCTTTTTCATTTTCAACTGTAACTTTCATTGTTTTTCCCTTATCAATTTTCCTATAATTATATACATGTATCTGCCCCGATTATACCGCAAAAAGTTTTTTTCGCAAGTACGCCAAAGAGATGAGAATTTTGTTTCGGGTGTTTTTGCAAAGAAATTTAGTTTATGTTATATAAAAGGTCATGGTTAGATTAGCAAGCAGAGATAATTTAAAATTTTTAAAAAAGGTAATAGTCGGATATATGCAGGTGCAGAAGCATTTGACGAACATTATTGAATTCGGCAACCCTTATATAAAACCTTGTATTTATGCAATGTGGCATTCAGACCAGTTTTGTATATACGGTGTTCAAAACAGATCAGAAGTAAACTTTCTTATTAGCACCTCTAACGACGGCGACATGGTTGCTGCCGGATGCGAATCTTTAGGTTTTAAGACAATAAGAGGCTCGTATAAAAGCCGCGGCGCAGTCGAGGCTACAATGCAGATGCTTGAAAGATTAAAAGAGGGCGAGTGTGTTGCGATTACTGTTGACGGCCCGCGGGGACCTCTGCATTCAATAAAAAACGGAGCCATAAAACTTGCGCAGAAATCTGGTGCCCCTATTATCCCGATGGTTTGGTATTCTAAGGATAAAATGTTTTTTACACTTCCTTCCTGGGACAAAATGACAGCGCCTATTGGTTATGCTGAAATTGTGAATCTGTACGGCGAACCGATTTATGTTCCGGAAGAACTTGACGACGAAAAACTTAAAGAAATTAAAAATCAAATAAAAGAATCTCTGGAAGCTTTGCAGAAAAAAGCTCCCGAAGTGTACAGGGAGGCGAAGAAAAATAAATTATGGAAGAAGAAGAAAAAGTCTTAAATGTTGCGGCTTTACAGATGCAGTCTGTTATAGGCGACAGATTTGCTAATTATGAAAAGGTTGAGAAAATTCTTGCACGCGATTTAGATAAAGGAACGGATCTTCTGGTATTGCCGGAAGTCTGGACTGTCGGCTGGTCTTGTGAAGATTTCCCTGCCGCGGCTGAAAATATTGAAAATTCCGATACAATAAATTTTCTTTCTGAAATTGCCAAAAAATATAACGTGAATATTTTAGGCGGAAGTTTTATACAAAAAATTGAGGGGCAGAAAAGTTTAAACACATGTCCTGTTATAAATCGCCGCGGAGCACTTGTTGCGACTTATTCAAAAAATCATCTGTATTCATATTGCGGATGTACGGAAGGTGATTATATTCAGCCGGGGAAATCTCCTGTTATGGTAAATATAGAAGGGATAAATATAGGTCTTACCATATGTTACGACATCAGATTCCCGGAAATTTTCCGAGCATACAGAAAAGCCGGCGCGGATTTGCTTGTAAATATGGCGGCATGGGGTTCTAAAAAGCCTGTCCCGTGGGAATATCTTACCGGCGCTAGGGCTGTTGAAAATCAGTGTTATATGATTGCGCTCACTCAGTCCGGTCAAATTAAAGGTGATGAGTATAATATAGGGCATTCCAGAATTTTTGATTTCTGCGGAGAAACTATCGCAGAAATTAAAGACCAGAGAGAAGGTATTATGTCTTGTAAAATTAATTTTGCGCCTATGTATGAATATCGAAAAATTTGTACTATACTAAAAGACATCAGGGAAAATTATGAGGTAATATCCGTATGAAAAAATTTTTGTGTGTCTTAAGCCTTTTTATCTTCGGAAATTTCTTTTTGACTGCTTGTGCCGTTGATGATATTAAAACAGTTCTTGCGGAATCAAGTATAAAAAAAGATACAATTTCAATTTCTATAAAAGATACCGAAACCGGAAAAACTGTTTATGAATTGAATGAACACAGACTTGTCAGTCCTGCTTCAACGCAGAAGATTGTGACACTGGCGGCGTCATTATGGACTCTCGGCCCTGATTATAATTTTACAACAGATCTGTATAAAGATACTAATAATAATCTATATTTAAAACTAGGGGCTGATCCGTATTTAAGAGAAAAAGATTTGAAAAAACTTATGGATGACGCTAAGAATAAAAAAATTCTAACTCCGAAAAATATTTATATAGATGATTATATTGTTGATGGTGTTACCTGGGGCGAAGGATGGCAGTGGGATGATGATTTGAATTATCTTATGCCGAAGTTTGGAGCTTATAACCTTGACGGTAATCTTTTGTATATAATCGTAGCTCCGACAGAAGATGGCTCACCTGCAAATGTTTATCCGAAATTCTTTTATCCGGTTACATTTATGAACCTTGCCGTAACAGATTCCAAACAGGAAAACGGTGTGGCTTTTGAAAGAAATAATTCTATTTCTCCTGATATTTTGACAGTGAGAGGTCATGTTTCGGAAATAAAACCGTATCCGATACCTGTTCCAAATATAAAAAGATACTTCCGCCTGCGGCTTGAAGATGCAATTTCTAACGCTAAAATAGAGTACTACGGAACAATTTCACAGAAAAAACTTCCTTCTGAAAACATTTATATTGTTTCATCCGTAAAACACCCGATAAAATTAGCGGTTGCGGATATTTTGAAAAACAGCAATAATATGGCTGCTGAATCTGTCTTTAAGATTGCCGGCGGGAAATATGTTAAGAATACAGGTTCTGTTGAAGCTGCCGTCAAAATGTTTGAAGCTTTCTGCAAAAAATTGGATGTAAAAGCTGATAATATTAAAATTGTCGACGGCAGCGGAGTTTCTAAAAACAATCTGATGAGTGCCGATTTTATGACAGATTTCCTTGTTGCACTGTCGAAGGTTCCGGGGTTTGAAATTTATAAAAATGTTCTTCCGACATCAGGTGAGGGCACACTTGAAAACAGAATGTTATATTTTAAGGATAATCTGAGGGCAAAAACAGGAACACTTTCCGATATAAGTGCAATAACAGGTTTTATAACGTCAAAGTCGGGTAAAACTTATGCATTTGATATTATGATAAATGATGCAAAATCATCTCCTGCAGATAAGAAAATGCTTGAAGAATATATTTTGAGAGCGGTATATAATTATTACTAACAAGCGGTGTGCGGATGGCATTGCGCAATTTGTCATTGCGAGGAGAGAAACGACGAAGCAATCCGGCTTTTTGCCTCCCTTGTAAGGGCGGCGGTGCGCTAGTGCCGGTGGGTTTTCTCTAAAACTCCTTCTCACTTCACTTAATTTTTGCCCCCTCACCCTAACCCTCAGCACAAGGCATAAAGGGTCGTAAGACTCGTTGCCTGATTGAATTTGTGTTTTCCTCAAAAAAAGAAAAAGAGTTGAAATATGTTTTTTCAACTCTTTTCTACCTATTTTTTATGCTGGGGTGACGGATTAAAGAAGATAATCCCCATCGCTGTCAGTGTTGATAGTAATAGTGCGCCGTTTAAGGCGGCTCGGGTTCTCGCTTTAGGTAGAAATTTTGATACTGTTTTGTAAGCTTTTTTAAGTTCAAAGCGGTTGACAATTTCAAAGAGTTTGTTTGCAGAAACAGTGCGTTTTGCAGCATATGCTTTTTTAAGATTTTCAAAAGATTGTTTCACCTCAACTCCTCTGTTCGGAAGAAGTTTCAGGTTTTTAACGCGTTGTCTGTAGGCTTCTCTGACAACTTTTTTATAGTCTTCTATCGGTTCTTTGAGGTTTGCAGTTGCAACTTGTAATTGTTTTTTCATTTTTGAAAAATATTCGTGCATAAATTTGTTATCTAAATCTTCAAGTAAAAGCTCTCTCGCAAGGGTGTAGTATTTTCGGATAAGTATAATGTTATTGTCTTCAGCTACTTTGTGTAAAAATTGTTTTTTATTAATGAGATTTTGTTTAAGAGTTTCGTCAATAGGGACTGCTTTGAATTTTTTATACCATTCTTTTGCCGCAGTTTTAACTTTTTCCTGTTCAGGTCTGCCGGATGCTAAAAATTCTTTTGATGCTTTTTTAATAGTATCAAGTGCTTTTATTTCATCCGCATTCATCTTTTTTTTCGGAAACAGTTTTGAGAATGTGTCATTATCAAGAGTCAGTAATTTTTTTAAAGAATACTGCCCCGGTGCGGCAGCATAACCTACGCACATGCCTATAGCCGCGCCTGTGGCAATTTTTGCGGCAGCAGGATGTATGGTGAGGGATGATTCTTTCATATCAGCCTCCTGAATTAATGTAAACTCCTAATAAACCTGTATACAGGTTAACTCATAATAAAAATTTTTGTGGCTTTTTTGGAAAGAAATTTACATGTTGTTACAATTATGCGAACTCTTTTTTGCGTGTTATACTTAATTTTAAGGAGAATATTATGGATCCGAAGTTTACGATTATTACAACTACCAAAAATATTATTGATAAAGATCAGACCGATGACTTTTATCTGCAGGTGAATTTGCTTGATAAACAAACATATCCGGAGATTGAGCATCTTGTTATTGACGGTGCCTCAACGGATGAAACTGATGTGCTGTTAAAAGAATATAAATCCAAGGGTTATATAAATTTTTTCTCTGAAAGAGATACCAGTAAAGTTCAGGCTTATAATAAAGGGATTATGCGTGCAAAAGGAAAATATATCTGCTTTTTGAGTGTAGATGACTTTTTCCATGATATAACAGCAATACAGGATATTGTAAATCTTATGGAAGCTAATAATGCGGATTTTACGTTTGCTCCGGCATATTGCAGGCATCCGGAAGGATTTGTATTCCTTTTTCAGCCTGCAATGTATAATGCTTTTCAGGTAATGCCATGCGCAAGACAGGCAATGGTATTTAAAAGATCCGTTCTTGAAAAAGAAAATTATTTTGACGAAAAATTTAAAATTTTGTCTGAATACGACATGATTATCCGTCTTATGATGAAAAAATATAATGGAATCTTTTTTGATGGTAATTATACGACATATAAATTAGGAGAAAGAGCATTAGAAAATCCTGATAAGGCTATGCAGGAATGTAAATCAATATTTTATAAAAATTATAAAAACCTTGTTCGGCTTGATGATCAGATTCTTGATTATATGGCAGAATATTCGGAATTCCCGCGGGAATTGCTGGAAAAACTCGCCGGATGTTTCCCTCCGGAGGATAAAGAACTTTTCTTTGAACGCTGTGAGGAAATGCATAAATTAAGAGTTGAAAGCAGGCGAGGGTAGACTTAAAGCATTTACAAAATCATTTGAGTAACGTATGATAGTTATATAGTTAGTAGAATAAAGGTTAGGGATAGAAATGAAACATCAAAAGATAGCAGTTATCGGCTGTGGAGTATGGGGAAGAAATATTGTCAGAAATTTTTATAACCTGAATGTTCTTGATATAGTTTGCGATCTTGATGAAAGTAATTTGGAAAAAGTCAAAGAGCAGTATCCGGGTGTAAAAACAACTAAAGATTTTAACGAAATAATTAATAATCCTGAAATTACGGCTGTTGCCGTTGTTACCCCGAGCCATACTCATTATAAGGTTGTTAAAGCAATGCTGGAGGCAGGTAAAAATGTTTATGTTGAAAAACCTATTTCAACAGTTGCTCAGGAAGCAAAAGATTTAACAGAACTTGCACACCAAAAAGGGCTTGTCCTAATGGTTGGTCACCTGCTTCTTTATCATCCGGCTGTTAATAGATTAAAAATGCTTATAGAAGAAGGAACACTGGGTGATATCGTTTATGCACAAAGCGACAGATTAAACGTAAACTTTTTCAAAAATGACAGAAGTGTTATGTGGGATTTAGCGCCGCATGATGTTTCTATGATGAGTTATGTTACAGGTAAAGATCCGGTAAGAGTAATATCTGCCGTCGGGTGTTCTTCAGAACAGAATGATATTATGGATATCACTCATATTACAATTGAGTTTGAAGACGGCATGGTCGGACAGATTTCTGACAGCTGGATTACCCCGAAAAAACATGTTCAGCTTCTTGTAAGAGGTACTAAGGCAACAGCTATCCTTGATGATACCGTTCAGGAAAATAAGCTGGTAATTTACGATAATTATAAGAAAGATACGCAGCAAAATATCAGTCTTGATTATCTTGAAATTGAACCGCTGAAACTTGAGTGCCAGCATTTTATAAGCTGTTGTGAAACCGGTAAAAAAGCCCGTTCTGACGGTGATAACGGATTTATGGTTACGACAATTCTGGAGCAGGCTGAAAAAATTATGCTCGGTGACAGAAGAAAAAAACTTGATGAAGTAAACTTTGCACTGTCAAGAACCAAGAAAAAGTAAAAGAGAGGTTAAGTTTTTAAAATGGATATAAAGAATAATACGGCAAATATTGTATCAATAAGCAGAATTTTTGTGGCATTTATTGCTATATGGCTGTTATTCGGGCAAAGCTATATTGCTTATACAATATCGCTTATTTTAACAATTATTGCGTTTATAATGGACGGAGTGGACGGTTATATTGCAAGAAAATATAATCAGGCATCCGAACTTGGTTCGGTACTGGATATTATGGGTGATAGAATCGTTGAAGCTTCTTATTGGATTGTATTTGCTGTTACCGGAATGCTGCCGGTCTGGTTCCCGATTGTGTGCGTAACCAGAGCATTTACAACCGACAGCATAAGAAGTGTTGCTCTTTCTAAAGGTATGACAGCATTTGGTGAAAAATCCATGCAGACAACTTCGTGGGGTAAATTCATCTGCGCTTCCAAATTTATGAGAATCAGTTATGCTGTTGCGAAAGTTGCAGCATTTGTTCTGCTTATCGGTTCTCTGGTTCCTCCGTATATTGAAACAAGAAGAGTTATTTATTTTATCGGGGTAATATTTGCATATATTGCAATTATCTTCTGTGTTGTGAGGGCTGTTCCTGTCGTTCTTGAAAGCGGAAAACTATTTGAGAAAAAGGATTAACAATGGCGAAACTTAATATTGTGCTTTATGAACCTGAAATTCCTCAGAATACAGGGAATATTGCAAGACTCTGCGCCTGTACTGGAGCCTCATTATATCTTGTCGGAAAATTAGGCTTTTCTCTTTCCAGCAAATATACAAAACGTGCAGGGTTAGACTACTGGGACAGTGTAGATTTGCATAAAATTGAATCAATGGACGAATTGCTTGAAGCGAACAAGGGTGCTAATTTTTATTATCTGACAACAAAAACGACGCGTTTATACTCGGATGTAAAATTTCAGGATGGAGATTTTATTGTATTCGGTCCTGAGACAAGAGGGCTGCCTGATGTTTATGTGAAGGATAAAAATGCTTTAACAATTCCTATGAAAGAAGGACAGAGAAGTTTAAATTTATCAAATTCGGTTGCGATAGTAGCATATGAGGTGATAAGGCAAAATGGACTTTAAAATGCCGGAAAGAGCGGAAGATTCCCATAAAGGAACTTTCGGGAGAGTTTTAAATATATCGGGTTCTGATTATATGCCGGGAGCGGCAATTTTATCGTCTCTGGCGGCATTAAAAATTGGCTGCGGGTATGTGTTTTTGTGTTCTGCGGAACGTGTAATAAATGCGGCGGCCGCACAGACTCAAAATATTGTCTTTGCACCTTTAAACGATTTAGAAAATCAATTAGAAAGTGCGGATGTACTTTTAATCGGCTGCGGGCTTTCATTATCAGGAGAAGCAGAAGAAATTTTTGAAAGAACCTTTTCCACAACGCGGCAGATTCCGACGGTAATAGATGCGGACGGATTGAATCTTCTCTCCAGAATGCAGTATACAAAATTGCCGCAGAATGTTATATTAACTCCGCACCCGAAGGAAGCCGCGCGACTTCTTTCAGTAGGACTTAATGAAATTTTGGATAATATGGAAGCTTCTGCAAAAGAAATTTCAAAAAAGTATAAATGTATAACTGTTTTAAAGTCGCACAGAACTCTAGTTTGTTCAAAAAACGGAGAAATTTACACTAATACTACCGGCAACAGTTCAATGGCAAAAGCAGGAAGCGGAGATGTGCTGGCTGGCATGATAGCAGGGCTTCTTGCGCAGAATTGTGAGCCTTATTATGCGGCAAAATTGGGCGTCTATTTACACGGATTGGCAGGTGATCTGGCAAAAAATGACCTGACCGAATACGGAGTTATGGCTCACGATCTGGTCAGGTACATTTCTGATTCTATAAAAGCAATATTATAGATGATTAACCGAAAAAGTCTATATGTTTTGCTGAGTTTTCGCTAATTTGTGTATCTTTCGGAACAATTGGTGCAAACGGGCTTGTATAAAGTGATTTCTCACTTATAGCTATAGTGTTTGCTTTTTTTGCATTATTCATTAATTCTTGAGCTTTTGCAATTTCAGCTTCTGAATATACTTTGCTTGCTCCAACATATTCATGCAATTTGCTGGAAATTTTTTCAACCGGCTTGGTTAACATTGTTTCTCTGCCGCTAAATGATACGTTGCTAATCATTTTTTCTCCTTTTAAATTTGTTTGTTCGTTTCGGGGTAACATTATTTGGTTATATCTTATTTATAACTCATAAAAAATAATAATTGCTAAAAGTATATCCTAACGTTTACAAATGTTAATAATAAATGGTGCTAAGGTATTTTCTTTATAAATTATTATTGCTATATGTTCATTTCTTTCTCTTTTATTGCGTATTAAAAGAGAAAGAAATGAACCAAAGAAAGAGAAAAACGCAATCGTTTACAGCGACGCTACGCGCCGCGGGATCAAATGGAAGTAGTGAAAAAAATTCTGTCATCCTGAACTTGTTTCAGGATCTTAGAAATTTTTTCACTACTTCACTCGCTATCGCGGCTACGCCGCACGCTCGCATGAAAACCCTCCGGCGCTTACGCACCACCTCCCTTATAAGGGAGGTGAGGGAAATTTAGAATTGCCGTAGGCAGGTTGCCGAACGTGCACGAAGTGTAATAGTGAGGCTGAAAGGTTAAATGCGTTAGCATTTAACGGCATCCATTCGGTCTTGCGCTGCGAAGCAGCGCTATTTTATAGCGTGTTTCTTTTTCTTGGCTGACATTCTTTTTAAGCTTGCTTGCCCGTTTAACGGCGGCAAGCTTAAAAAGAATGTCAGTGCAGGGTATGGGGCTGCACAAGCCCCATATAATAAGAATAGCCTAGTGCAGCATCTTGCGTACTAGGCTGTTCCATTAAATGTTTGTAATTTTGCCGAGAATAACTCTTTTTTTTGCGCCGGTGCATTCCGGAAGGTTATTAGGAATGCCGTAATATGTGCAGTAACCTAAAAGTGCAAATGCCATAACTTCTTTAAAGTTGTTTGAAATCCCGTAGTCTTCATGCGTTTTTATATTAATATGTTTTGGCAGATAGTGCCGCAGGAACTTCATAAGCGCAGGATTATACGCTCCGCCTCCGCCAACAATAACCTCTTCAAGTTCAAGCTTCGGATAGATAAATCTTTCGTAAGACTGAGCAATGGTTTTTGCCGTAAGTGCCGTAACCGTCGCCACAATGTCTTCAGGTTCTTTCGGTGCAAACCTCAGAGCCGTATCAATATACATAGGTGAAAAATATTCTCTCCCTGTAGTTTTTGGCGGATTTTTGAAGTAATAATCGTCCTGCAGCAAACAGTCCATCCAGCTTTCGCAAATTTTTCCGGAATTTGCGGTTTCTCCGTCCATATCAAAGGTTCTGCCAAATAGTTTCATCATGCAGTAATCTATGATTACATTTCCGGGGCCTGTATCAAATCCGTAGGTTTTATGTGAATTTGAAATTACAGTTACATTAGAAATGCCGCCGATGTTTTGGATTGCAACATTCTTTTTCAACTTTTTAAACCATTTTTCATCAGCAAAACAAACTAAAGGCGCCCCTTCTCCGCCGTTCGCAATATCAGCTTCCCTGAAATTGGATATAACATTACAGCCTGTTTCTGCCGCAATAACAGAACTTTCTCCTATTTGGAGTGTGCTTCTTAATTGAATGCCGTCTAATTTTTCTTTTTTAGGTGAATGGAAAATTGTTTGTCCGTGGCTTGCAATAAAATCCGGTTTTCCGTGTTCTGATATTAAAACGTTACAAGCATCAGCAAAACATTTGCCGACAGCAAAATTCATCTGGCAGACATCTTTTACGGTTGCCTCACCGGAAAAGAGTCTGAAAATTTTTGCTCTTATATGATCAGGATATTGAAAGTTTATACCCTGAACAAGTTTGCAGGTCATATCAGGTTCGACTATGCATAAACCTGCATCAATGCTGTCACACGATGTCCCTGACATTAAGGCTATAATCTTTTTGCTTTTTAATTCGTCCATGTTAATAAAATTTTATGATAAATTCCAGATTATAGCAACCGCGTTACAAATATTACAACTTAATCCCCAAATACTCCTCAAATTTTGAAAAATTTTTAAAAAATATCCCTAATCACCTAAAAAATAAAATCCCTAATCTTGTTTTAAAACACCTCAAATAACATTCTCTCTTTTTTTTATTTATTTCCTTAAATTGTCTAAGGACTTTTTGCCATCACCTCTTTTTCTTCAACTGTCCTCAACTACTCTCTCCCTCCCCCGGGCGGGTAGCCTTATTATTATCCTGTCGGGTAATTCCCTCTGACATTTTTTAATGTAAAACTAAGTTAATTATTTGACAAGTAAAAAATTTTTAATTAATTTTTACAATTGACCATGCCCCCCTTTGCCGTAAGAAAAAATTCGTGTTCTTAAATCTTAATGAACTTTTTTTAATGAAATTAGGTAAAGATTTGAGTGATTTTTTCTTGACATTATGCAGTCAGCGTATTCATATTTCATATAATTGTAAAGTGCTGAAAAATATTGGTATCACGATATTTTTAGCATGCTCCCATTACAAATTGGTATTTTGAAATCTTTTATTATAAAATAATAAAAAATGGTAAGGGCTTTTTGTATGAAAGAGTTTATGAAAAATAAAACAGTGACATATAACCTGATGTCATTTACAGGTTTTAAATCGCTTGTTGTTTTTTCTCTGCTGCTGGAAGCCCCGCGTTCTTATGATGAGATTAATCAGTATTTTAAAGAACATGAATTTATTAAAGAGACTGTTTCAGTTGATACTTTGAGAGTGTATTTAACCTCTTTGCGCATGGTCGGCTGCGAAATCGTCAGAACAAAAAAATCAGAAGGCGGAAAATATAAAATAATTTCGCACCCGTTTCAGTTGAAAATTTCTGAAGAGCAAATAAAAAGTCTTGTTAAAATTTATAAAACGTTATCAAAAAATATTGAATTATATGAGTTAATTATTCTCGAAAAATTTTTAAGAAAAATCTGCTCTATTATAAATAATCCTGATTTAACTATGGCGATGGATAAAATGTCTGTTTTTAAAGGGGTAGATCTCCAACTTGCTGAAGATTTAATCCGTCACAGCAATAATAAAGATCAGATAACCTTTTTATATAATTCTCCGAAATCCGGGGATAAAGAAATTGAGATAGTCACAGATAAAGTAGCTTTCAATAATAACAAATTGTATCTTTACGGAACAAGTCTGGAATATAATCAATACGGCTATTTCCCTGTTTCGAGAATTAAATCTGTATTAAGTGTGCAGATGTTTAAGGCTGATATAAGTAATATCAAAACTATAACTGTCGGATATGAATTGAGTATAAATCCGAACGAAATTAAGCTGGAGAATGAAGAGAAACTTGTTGATATAAATAACGGAAAACTTTTGATAGAAAGTACTACGTCAAATCCGTTTATTATAAAGCAGCGGGTTCTGTCATTTGGAGCGGCGTGTAAAGTCCTCTATCCGGAAAGTTTCCGTAATGAAATAATAGATACATTAAAAAAGATGCGTGAGGGGTATTTAGATGGCTAGATTAAGTGAAAAATACAATGACTCATGCATAAAAATATTTACATTATTAAAGCTTTTGCTTGAAGATAAAGCTGATTACGCATCAGTTATGAATGTTTTTGCAGAAGAAGCTGATAAAAATAATTCTGTAGTGCCGGTTATTCTGAATAAATATCTGAACACACTAAAGATATTTGGAGTGAAAGTTCAGAAGGTAAAAAATAAATACCATTTATTGAATATGCCGTTTAATCTGGATTTGACAGCGGGTGATGTGAAGGCTGTAGGAATTTTGAAATCCGCAGGCGAAATGCTTGTTGCAGATAAAGACAGGGCAGCGCTTCTGGAATTCATAAAATCTATAGAGATAAGGTATGGAGAATATGCAAAATCTGTATCAGAATCTTTAGGGTCTGATATGCATTTTGACTTGAGTTTTTATTTTTCAAAGTTCAGGGATCAGATACTTGAGTGTGAAAAGCTTTGTGCGGAAAAGAAAAAACTTGAGGTTTTGTATATAGCGGACGGAAAAGAAATTACGATAATCTGTTCGCCTAAGGAAGTTAAATATCAAAATAGAAAGGTATGTTTTAGCGTATATAACCAGTTAAGCCGGCAGATTTTTGATATTCCGATAGATAATATAAAAAGTATAAAGCAGTTGCCGACAATATCCAGCGTAAAAGAATCAGGCGTATCTATTGTATATAAATTAAAGGGCAGGCTTGCAAATTCATATAAATTGAAAGATTGGGAATATTCTACAGGTTACGACAGAGACGGCAATTTAATAGTAGTAAATTCTAACGAAGATGCCGATATTCTAATGTCGCGTTTAATGAGATATGCCGAAAACTGTGAAGTCCTGACACCGAAATTTATGCGTGAGAGAATGTTTGTAAATATTGATAAGATTTTAGAGAATTATCAATAGATTTTAGATTTCAATAACCATGAAACAGTCAGGCAAATTTGCCTGTTAAAATAGATAATATTGAGTAAATAAATCCTGCACGAAATTTTATATGTTAAGGGTATGTATTTTCCCACGTGACACAAAATTATTTACTTATCCTTATTTTACCGCGGCGGCTGTTTCTTTTTCTATATAACTTTCCGGTACAGGTGCGCAGTTTTCGTAGTTTGCAAGTTTTGATATTTGTTCGCACCACTGGTAAATTATTACATCTTCCGGAAGTTTATAAGAGATAGGTTTTCCTATGTGGAGTTTTACGTTTCTTCTTGTGAATGGTTTTAATTTCGGATATCCGTCCCAACCGTCGATTGCGACCGGAATTATATCTGCTTTTGCATTTTTTGCGATTACGACGAATCCTTTTTTTATCCCTTCAAGTTTTCCGTAAGGGCGGGTTCCCCCTTGAGGGAATACACCAAGTGACCAGCTTGTTGATAAAATATCACGTACAGTTTTAAAAGTTGCGATTTCAGGTTTTGAACGGTCTACGGCAAATGCACCGAGTCGTTTAACAAGCCAGGATAACTTTTCACCTTTTTCAAAGAGTTCTTTTTTGGCCATATAAGCGATAGGTCTGTTACACGCCATTGTTACCATCGGCGGATCAAAAATAGAAACGTGATTTGCTGTATATATAAACTTGCCGCTTTTAGCTTTTGTCGGAAGGTTTTCTCTTCCGGTAATTTCGTAGTTGTAAAATATTTTCATGAACGGAACAACCACGGTGTACAAAAATCCGTAGTAAAACATAGTTCTGAAAATATTGTATTCAGAAGGGTATCTTCTGTTATAATTCCGTTCTTTTTTACTCATTCTTAACTCCTAAACTTTTTTGAACATCTTCTGTTTCGGCAGGTGTATCAATAACTGTGAACCCTGTCAATTCCTGAATTTGTTCCGACCATTCTTTAACAACACCTTCAATATCATTACTGTAAGGTATAGGTTTTCCTATTTTGACTATAATTTTTCCTGTAAAAGGCCATCTTTTGACTTCATTTGTACCGATAATCCCTACAGGCAGGACTGCACATTTAGTAATTTTAGCAAGACCTGCAAAACCTTTATTGATGCCCTTAATTTCCCCCGGAATACCGCGTGTACCCTGAGGAAAAATTCCGAAAACCCATTTGCTTTTTTTAATTTCCATAACGGTTTTAATTGTAGAAGGACCTAAACTTTCTCTATTGACTGCGAATGCTCCGAGCCAGTCTATCCACCAGCGAAGAATTGGAATATCGAACAATTCTTTTTTTGCCATATAAGCAATATGCCGCGGAAATATTGAAACCAGAAGCGGCGGATCAAGGGTAGACAGATGATTTGGGCAAACTATGTATTCATTATCTTTCGGAACATTTTCAAGCCCGTGTACTTCCAGTCTGTAGACGAGTTTAAATCTTATCATATAGCCGATTTTACAGACCATATCCTGAAAAATTCCGCGCCAGAAATTATACTGGGAGGATGTCCGTTTTGTGTATTCTTTTTTCTTTTTTGTCATATTAGTTTATCCCTCTTTAATATTATACAATAAAAATTTTTATTGTATAATTAGTAAAGAAAATAAGGAGAAAGACTAATGACAATCCCCAAAACTTCAAAGAATAAACTGGAAAATGAATTATTTAAAAGTGTATATGAAAAGACCCCTGATTATGTAAAAGAACTTAATCTGATGGATTTTTCAAATGATGGCGAGTTTAGTTTTATATTAAAAAAAGAACATCTTGAAGCATATGATGAAAAGAAAAATCCGGAAGGTTTAAATTTAAAAGAATGGTTTGCAAATTATGCAAAGGAAGCAAAAGTTTCAACAGCAGGCATAAGAGGTCCGCAGAATATTCTCTATCCGCAGGATACGAGATTCCCGATTAATCTTGTCGGAATAGTTCTTGCAACATTAGCAAAATCGCTTGTTGCAAAAGAAAAATATAAAGGAAAAGAAATAGTAAAAGTTGCAGGACGTGAAGTGAGATATAATTCAGATTTGTTTCTGGATGCGATTGCACGTATTCAGGCTGCAAACGGAATAAAAACTCTGGTTCCGGTTGATAGAAAAACTATTCCTATCTGGCTTGCGTCATTTTTAGCGTTTAAATTAGATTTGCTCGGCGGTGAATATATTACATCAAGCCATGGTATTTCCGTTAAAAATGCAACAAAGGATTTGAATTCTCAGGGCAGCCAGTATTTGCCGGAAGAATCTCTTGAATTTGTTGATAAAATTCAGGAAATTTTTAATGAAACAGAGAAAAAAGGTTCTTACGAAATCAAGATTGCGGCAAAAGATAACCCGTTGATTGATGAAAAAGTTATGTCAAAGTTTAACGACGGGGTGGATTTGTATGTTGAATATATTCAGTCCGGTGTCGCTAAAAAAATTAACCTTGATTTAATTAAAAATTTCAAAAATAAAATTGTTATAGAAAACGTCGGAGGTTCCGCTTACAGAACTCTTTCGAGGGTTTTGAAAAAGTTGAATATCTCTGATAAATTTGATTGGTTTAATATAGAAGAAGACCCGTTTTTCCATTCTATCGGAAAGTATGATATTACGCCGAAGGGTGAACATGCTTTTTATGATTATTCAGTTGATGCAACGGTTGTTGCAAAACGTTTGAACGGAGAAAAATTCTTCCCTGTTATTGAAACTCTTCATTACGAAGAAAAATTGAAAGATTATCCGGTCGGAACGGTTGTTTTGATAACAGACCCTGACCATGACAGATTGACAATAACCCAGACCGAAAAATCTTCCCGTATTCCGTATCTGGAAGCGAACGGTATTGATTATGTTAAACTTAATAATGATACGGTGCTGACAGTATTTACCGCTAATCAGGCGTTTTTAATCCTTATGGATTTCTGGGCAAAACAATTGAAAGCAGAAGGTTTGTGGAATAAACATCCGCGGTTTATGATTAAAACTACAGCCTCTGCAAGTTCTTGGGATGAATGGGCTAAGAAAAACGATGTGAAAGTTGTTAATGTTCCTGTAGGCTTTAAAGAAATTGCAAACATAATGAAAAAAGTAGAATTGCAATTGAAAAATTCACCGGATAAAGATGTTGTAGTGGATGACGTATTCGGGAATTCAATCAATCTCGGCAAGAATCCGCGTCTTTTATTCGGCGGGGAAGAATCCGGCGGAATGATTATGGGGACTGAAGATTTGATTGAATCTTTAGCCGGACGCAGGGCTGTTGCGATGAGAGAAAAAAGCGCTACAGAAGCAATAATCGTTGCCTCTGCGCTTGTTGCAAAACTCGGCAAGAAACCTCTTTCTGATTGCTTGAAAGAAATCTTTGACGATAACGATATTGTGGGGCGTTATGACACCCGTGTTGATATTGCTTACTACAATGAATCCGAGCCTGATATCGAAAAACTAAAACTTGCTAAAATAGAAGGCGAGAAAAAACGTACTAAAAACGATTTATTCTATCTTTCAATGGCAATGGCTGTGAAAGAAGGTTTAATGACAATAGAAGATGTCAGAGAAGTTCTTAATGATTCATTCAAGAGTTTAATTTTTGATAATCTTGAAGAAATTAAATTTGTCGGAGACGGAACATATATGAAATTTGCGCATAAGTATATTGAAATAAGACCTTCCGGAACTGATGCAAAAACAAAAGCCTATGGCGGCGGTTCTAATAAGGAAATGATTGAAACTTACGCAAACGTTATGGGCAACTACTCCGGCGACCGAACAGAATGGCATAAGAAATTTATAACAGAGGATTTCTACAATAAAACAAAAGAGGAGGCAATGAAGTATTACCTTGCTTTTGTAGATAAAGATGCGAATAATGAACCTTTTGAGATTCCTGAATATAATTTCTAATGCTGCTTAGTCAAAAATTTAGAGAGTAGTTATTCCCATTTTAAACTTACTTCTCAGTTTATAATAAAACCTTGGAATGTCACCCTGAACTTGTTTCAGGGTCTCGTTCTTTGAAAGGCGTACAATAATTATATGCAAAATAGTTGTATTTATTTTCTCAACACGCTTCCGCACATGCTCTCGCTATAGTTTCGAAAACAAATACAACTATTTGTTAATTCTTCCCGTGTTTTTTGCGGGCTTTTTCTGAGAAGGCTGTTTTTGCAAATTCTATTGCGTCCATTTCAGAATAAAAAATATGATCTTGTCCGATTTCCTGAATAATCTTATATTCTAAAAGCTGATTATAAATATTTTTATTTTTTAATACAAGAACAAGATGTATGTGCTGGGATTTTAACCTTAATACAATATCTTCAAAAGCGAAGAGTGCCGAGATATCAAGTATATCATCAAAGTCACAGTTAAGGATTAAATATCTTGTTCCTAAAAGTTCATCAAACTGTGAGATTAGCTGGGTTGCCGAGCCGAAGAAGAATTGTCCGTCAATATGGACAAAACGTATTTTCATTTTGTAATCGCGTTCGACTTCTTTTTCAAGCTGCATAATATCCTGATCATAAATTTCTGTGTGGATAAGTTTTGCCTTATCAGCAGCTTTTTTTGCATATAAAAGTGCGGCAAGAGTAATTCCGGCTCCGACTGCTGCTATAAGGTTATAAAATACTGTAAGCAAAAATACTACGATAAGCACCCACTTATCCTCTTGTGAGGCAAGTTTTAATACTTTTAAAAGTTTAAAATCAATTATATCGTAGCCGATTTTGATAAGAATTCCGGCAAGTACACACAGCGGAATTTCAGCCACAAAACCTGAAAATTTAAAAAGCAAAACAAGTAAAACTAGGGGGCAGACTAATGCGGCGATTTTAGTGGAAGCCCCGCTTTTCAATGCTGCAACTGTTCTCATTGTGGCAGCCGCACCTGAAAGAGAGCCTGTCATTGCACAGATAATATTTCCGAAACCCTGAGAGGCAAGAAGTGTGCGCGGTGAAATTTGAGTTTTTGTCAATGAATTACACACAAGTCCTGTCAAAAGAGTTTCAGATGATAAAATAATTGCAAGAGTCAGACCGTAATGTAGATACGTAATTATATCGTGCAAATTAGTTTCCGGAAGCCTGAACGCCGGAAGTGCGATTGAAACTTCTGAAATTTTCGGAATATTCAGCCCCATTTTAATGGATATAATTGTACAAATGATTAGCGCAAGAATTTGCGACGGGAGGTATTTATTTAACCGTTTCGGAATCCCAAAAACTATTAAAAGTGTAAGTAGTCCGAGAAGTGCAGCCTGAATATTCATTGTGTGAAGCGATGTTATAATATGTTCAATGCTTTCGATTGTATTGGAAAAAGGTTTAAGACCCAAAAGCGGGTTTAACTGCATAATTATGATAATCGTTCCGACACCGTTCATAAAACCTGAAATCACTGGATACGGAACATATTTGACAATATCCGTAAGTTTAGTGAGAGATAAAATCATTTGAATTATGCCCGCCATAAGCATAATCATTAATACAGAGTTAATATCTTTATTTAAAGCATGCATAATAGATGCTATAACAATTGCGGAAGGTCCTGTTATTCCTGAAATCATCGGAACTTTTGTTCCTAAGAGTCCTGCAACAAGACATAAGATAATGGCGCCCCATACACCGGCACTTGCGCCGAATCCTGTTGCAACACCGAAAGCAAGAGCCTGCGGCAGTGCTATTATTGCAGCATTAATCCCTCCAAAAATATCCCCCGTTAAGATATTAAATCTTAACTTTATTGTGTTTGTATTTATCATGGCTTCTATTTTATCATAAATTCTTTTTCATGTTATAATCACCGTATGAGACTGAGCGAAATTTACGAGGATAAATCATCAGGCGGGTTCCCGAAAATTTCATTTGAAGTGTTTCCGCCAAAAGGCGGCGAGGAACAGTATCCTGCGCTTTATGAGGAATTGAATATCCTTAAAAAATATAATCCTGCGCTTGTCTCTCTCACCTGGGGCGCAGGCGGGAAAAATAATAATTCAATGGAACTTGTCCGTGCTCTGAGACAGGATTTAAAGCTTGATGTAATGGCGCATTTCACCTGTATATGCAACAGCCGTGAAAGGGTTGAAAAACATATTAAAGAAATTGAATCTTTCGGCATACAAAATGTTCTTGCGCTACGCGGGGATGAGCCTCAGGATATTGATGTCTGCCATACGGATTTCAGATACGCTAATGACCTTGTTGAATTTATAAAATCAAAAACTGATTTGTCGGTAGGGGTTGCTGGATATCCGGAGGGGCATATTGAGGCAGAGAGTTTAGAGACGGATATTGAGAACCTTAAGCGGAAACTCAATTCAGGCGGTGAGACTGTTTTTACACAATTGTTTTTTGATAATGAAAAATATTTTTCATATGTTGAACTTGTTCGTAAAAAAGGGATTGAAGTTCCTGTTATCCCTGGGATTATGCCGGTAATAAGCTATAAGCAGGTAGAAAAAATGACATCTGTTGCAAAAATTTCAGTACCTGAAAAGTTGCGCGAGAATCTTGAAAAATATAAAAATAATCCTGACGATATGAAAAAATTCGGAATTGAATATGCAACTGTTCAGTGCGAAGAATTGATAAAATCAGGTGTGTGCGGTCTGCATTTCTATACGTTGAATAAGTCCTATTCAACCTCAAAAATACTTGATAATATTTTGACTAAAGTTTAGTGAAAGGATTGTTATGGAAAATTTAAATAAATATATTGAACATACATTATTAAAACAGGATGCAGCAAAAGAAGATTTTGAAAAACTTTTTGCAGAGGCAAGGGAACATAACTTTTTAGGTGTCTGTGTAAATCCTGCTTATGTAAAATTAGCAAAAGAAGCTCTTGCCGGATCTGATGTAAAAGTTGTGACGGTTATCGGTTTTCCTCTCGGCGCCAATAAGAGTGAAGTGAAAGCTTTTGAAGCTTCCTGTGCAGTGGCTGACGGTGCTGATGAAGTTGATATGGTTTTAAATGTTTCAGCGCTGAAAGATAAAAATTATGAATACGTGAGAGAGGATATCAAAGCCGTTAAAATCGCATCAAAAGATGCGCCGTTAAAAGTTATTCTGGAAACGGATTTATTGACAAAAGAAGAAATTAAAAAAGCTTGCGAAATCTGTATAGAAGCGCATGCAGATTTTGTTAAAACTTCAACCGGTTTTGTAAAAAATGGAGTCGGCGCAAAAGTTGAAGATGTTAAATTAATGTATGAAACAGTTAATCCACACGGATTGAAAGTGAAAGCGTCAGGCGGGATAAGAGATAAAGAAAGCGCTATAAAATTGATTGAAGCAGGGGCCGCGCGTCTTGGAACCTCTTCGGGTGTGAAAATCGTTTCGTAATCATTATAATATTATTAAAAAGTCAGCCCCGAAAGCGGGATAATCAGATTAAAAGGATAGAAAAGGATGGGTGATGAAGATAAGCAATACGACGCCACCCCGAGAAAATTGGAGCAGGCGCGAAAAGAAGGTCAGGTCGTAAAATCAAAAGATTTTTCGACGGCTGTTTCTTTGCTTATTTTGTTCTGCGCAATTTTTGGACTTGCTCCTTTTATCTGGGATCAGATTGCCCAGCTTTTTACGCTTTTGTATGAGCAGATACCAAACGCGCACCTTGATAGTATCGGGATGATGTATATTTTTACAATTACTGTAAAAACTGCTGTTTTAATTATTGGCCCTATTCTTTTTCTCGCGTGGTTTGTGGCAATAATGGCTGATTTTGTTCAGGTCGGGCCTCTCGTTGCAATTGCACCTCTAATGCCTAAACTTGATAAACTTAACCCGACAAAATATTTTAAAAACATAATGTCAATAAAGACCCTTTTTGAATTATTTAAGAATATTTTAAAGGTAGTAATCTTAGGTTATATCGGTTATATGGTCTATATGGAGCATATTGAGAACATTTTAATGCTTGCTGCAATTGATAATAACTTTGCTGTTATGATAGAGTTCGGCAAATTAGTTACGGATTTTATCTTTAAAGCGTGTATTGCCTTCCTTGTAATCTCTGCGGCAGACTACGGTGTTACAAAGTGGAAGTTTTTGAAAGATCAAAAGATGTCTTTTAAAGAAATCAAAGACGAATATAAAAACACAGAAGGCGATCCGAACGTTAAAGCAGCACTCCGCCAGCGCCGTATGCAGATGCTTCAGCGCGGCATGATGGATGCCGTACCTGACGCTGATTTCGTTGTCACAAATCCTATCCACGTTGCTTGTGCCTTAAAATATAAGGCGGAGGAGATGGAATCACCTATGCTTATTGCAAAAGGAACGGAACTTATTGCAAAGAAAATTATCGGAATAGCGCGCGACCATGGTGTTCCTGTTATTGAAAATCCTCCGGTCGCGCGTGCGCTTTTTAAAATGGTTGATTTAAACCAGCAGATTCCGCCGGAATTATACAAGGCTGTCGCGGAAATCTTACTGTTTGTTTACAACTTGAAAAAAAATAAAAATCAAGGTAGAATAAATCAAGAGCCTAAAAAGAATAAATAATCATGATTATGCAGGATAAAAATAAGTTAAAAGAATACATTGATATAGTACAAAAGGTTGCAAGGGTGGAGCACAGACGTATTCCTTCTCACATGGTTGAATACGAAGAACTGCTTTCTATCGGGATTATCGCAATACAGGCTCTTATTAAAAACAAATCAGAAGAACAACTGGCTCGATATAATTCTGCATATATAGCAACGGCCGTCCGATGGGCTATCAGAAACGAATTAAGAATAAGGTATAAATGGTATTCTCTCAAACATAAAGCCGAAGAGGAAACTGATGATGAGTACGAAAATAACGAAGAAGGCCAGAAGGCAAAAGTCAGAGAAGCAATTTATGAAACTGTTCTTTCAATAGACGGTCTTTCGGAAGCCGCAAGTGATAATGATTCTCCGTTTGACTTTTTAAAGGATAACCATGCCACCCCTGATGAGAACGCGGAAATCTCTGAAATGGGAAGAATGATTAGAGAAGCGATTTCAAAACTCCCGCCAAAAGACAGAACAGTTGTTGAATATCGTTTTTATAGAAACATGCAGGTAAAAGATATAGCGCGTCAGGTTGGACTGTCTTCTTCAAGAGTTACGCGTATTGTGCAGGCTGCACTCGGAAATATAAGAGAGTATTTAAATTCCCGAGAACAATACGGGTATTAGAATTCATAAGGGAATAAAATAGTGCGCAAAAGTCACTAGTTTATTCTTGTATGTTCATTTCTTTCTCTTTTATTGCGATTAAAAGAGAAAGAAACGAACCAAAGAAAGAGAAAAACGCAATCGTTTACAGCGTCGCTGCGCGCCGCGGAATCAAATGGAAGTGTGAAAAAATTTCTGTCATCCTGAACTTGTTTCAGGATCTTAGAAATTTTTTCACTACTTCACTCGCTATCGCGGCTACGCCGCACGCTCGCAT
>CALUTK010000004.1 GCA_944323675.1 Candidatus Gastranaerophilales bacterium
TCTTGTGTTACTCCAGTTTTTTATCTTTTATTTAAATGTAATCCTTTATATTCATGGTCATTTTCATATTCCTCTTATGTCATTCTGAACTTGTTTCAGAATCTATTATTTCCTTATAAATTTTTTGTTTTAGAGTATTTCTTGAACTTTGTCGTTTTTTTTCGCTTATTTTGGCAAAAGTTCTGTTATGAATAACTTTTTTTGTATGTTCTTCTTTTTTCCCTTCATACTTAATTTTTTCTTTGTACTCACGGGCTTCTTCCACAAAAGCAAGGTAACTTTCATAACGCGTCGGATCTATTTTATCAAGATTATATAAAACATTACATCCGTCCTCATTTATATGCAGGCAATCAGAATACTTACACCCGTCACGATAAATTGCAATATCGTCAAATAACAAATCCACATCGGCCGGCAGAATAAAATCAAACTTCACGTTGCTGAACCCCGGTGTATCAACTATTCTTGAATTTTCATTAATATTAATAATCTCGGAATGGCGGGTCGTATGGGTTCCGCGCTGAGTTTTTTCACTCACGCTTTTTGTTTTTAAATTAAGGTTCGGATTTATCGCATTTATAAGACTCGATTTTCCGACGCCGGAATTTCCACACAAAACGCTCGTTTTACCCTCCAGAAGCTTTTCAAAATTCTTTATCCCTTTATGTTCGGTTGCCGAGGTGTATGTTATTTTATACCCTAACTTTTCATATATATTTTTAATTTTATTTTTTAACTGTTTATCCCACTTTAAATCTTCTTTATTAAAACAAAGGACTGCCGGAATATCGTAATACTTTGCAAGCGACACATACCTGTTTAACTGGTGTAAATCCAAATCCGGTTCTTTAAGTGCAGATACAATAATTATCTGTTCAATATTTGCAACGCTCGGGCGTTTGATAAAATTTTTGCGGGGAAGAATTCTTGTAATATGCCCTTTATCAAATTCCACAAAATCACCAACGAGAATTTTTTCTTTTTGCTTTTTTAAAACCTCTCTGATTTTGCACTCAAAAGTAACGTCCTCAGAGACGACGTAATAAAAATCCGAATGAATTTTATAAATTTGACCCTGTGCCATTACGGAAATATTGTAGCACAAAAAGAAAGTGAGTAGTGAAGGGTGAATAGTGAGTGGTTCAATAAAAAATGAATAGTCCCTTCACATCTCACTCTTCACCCATCACTTTTCAAAAAGCCGGATTGCTTCGGCTAACGCCTCGCAATGACAAAAATCTAATCCTTTCTCCCTTTGAGTCTGTTAACTTTTCATTGCTACCCCTCCTCGAAATCAAAGATTTCGTTACCTCTCACAAAACGTGACATTTAGTCACCTTTTGTTCGGCAGAGTCTTAAGGGGAGGACAAAAATCTTAAAATTCATTGCAATAGAAAGTTAACAATGCCCTCAAAGGGAGGTTATGAACTTTTCAAAACCCCTTCAACTCTTCAACCTTTCATCTCTTCAACGAAAATTTCCAATCACGCTACACTCTTCACACATCACTTTAATTTACCCCTGCGGCATTTTGAACTTTTTGTCGTTCTTGATAAAGTCAGGCACCTGATTTTTTGCCATCTGCATTTTTGCATACTGTTCTTTTAATTTCGCTTTTTCTTCTTCATCAGCATTCTTAGCTTTATCGTTCATCTGCGTAAGAAGCTCTTTTTCAACCTCGTTGCCTTTTATATAAACATCCATATCTTTACTTTTTTTGAACGCATTTACGTTGCCTTCATAATTAATCTTTGGGGCTTTATAAAGAGTGTATAAAAGCGCAATTCCGCCGATTGCCGCAGCAATAAAGCTCAATGCTGTTCCTATAACAAAGAGATCCTTTTTAGAGCCTTTCAATCCTTTGTGGTTTTTATTAACATACTTATTTGCCGCCTGCCCCAAATCTTCTATCACAAAACCGTCGTCAAAAAGCTCAAACATAAGCCGTGCTCCGACGCCAAGTCCTCCGACAAAAGTTGCAACCGCAAGATTAGTTTTTTCACCGCGTTTTGAAATCGGGTTTTTAACCTGACTGCCCGGCTTCTTAGACGAACTTTCTGCAGAGGTAAACGAATATGCGTTATGTACAGCACTTATCCGCATTTTATACCCCTTTTATCATTACCCCGTTTCCGTTGTTTGCCATCTGGACAGTTGCGTAATGGTTAATTTTCTCATCAAGAGAAACATCCTCGTCCTTTACTTCTTTATCAACCTCAGAGAGAATGTTTGATTTCAATTCTCTGTCACGGCTGAAAACATCCATTTCTTTTTCTCTTGTAAATGCGCGGACTTTAGTATTATAAAGGTTTGCAGGAAGAGTCAGAAGTAAGCTTACAGCCCCGAGAACGCCGCCGATAATTCCAGCTTTGCCCATTCGCATTTTAGCTGATTGCGGGATAAGAAATGAAGCTATACCGAATGCGGTACCGCCGACTAAAACACTTGTTCCTACAGATTGTAAAACAGTTAAACCTTTTTCGGTATTGCGGTTAATCGGATTTTCATAATTCCCGTTACCTGATGTGAAACACGGTTTAGGACAACGATTGCTTACTGCTGAAATTCTCATAATACACACTCCTTATGTTTACATTTTTATAATACACCGTCAAAAAATTTTTTGCTACTTTGTTAATAATAATAATCCGAATTGTAACAAATATTTGAAGTTTTAATTGTTTATGGTAATATCAATATACAAAGTATGATTATTATTTTATAAGGGGAAAAATATGATTTCAGTAAACGATTTAAAAACAGGCTTAACGCTTCAATTAGACAACGGATTGTGGTCTGTTGTTGAATTCCTGCACGTTAAACCGGGCAAAGGTGCAGCGTTTGTAAGATCAAAACTTAAAAACGTTGAAACCGGTCAGGTTGTTGAAAAGACCTTCCGCGCAGGTGAAAAAGTTGCAAAAGCTATGCTCGATAGACGTGAAATGCAATACCTTTACAAAGAAGGCAGCGAATACGTTATGATGGATAACGAAACCTATGAACAATTACAAATTCCGGAAGCTAATATCGGCGACGGCATTAAATACTTAAAAGAAAATATGGTTGTTCAAGTTCTTATGCACGATAACAGAATTATCGGTGTTGATATTCCGTCCCACGTTGAACTTGAGGTTGTCGATACTCCGCCTGCAGAAAAAGGAAACACTGCACAGGGCGGTACAAAACCTGCTAAACTGGAAACCGGCGCTGTTGTTAACGTTCCGTTCTTTGTTCAAAACGGTGACGTTATCCGCGTTGATACCAGATCTAATGAATATCTCGACAGAGTATAATTAAGTGAAGGGTGAGGAGTGAAGTGTTAATAAGCTCTTTTACCCTTCTCATAAAAAGAAAGGCACAATATGAAATTTGATATAGAATACGTTGAAAAATTAGCCAAAGTTTTAGCTGAAAATGAATTAACAGAAATTTCATTAGAAGACGGCGAACAGGCTATTACATTAAGAAAAGAAGTTGTAGTGGCACCTGCCGCAATTGCACCTGCAGCAGTTCCTCAGGCTGCACCGGCTGTACAGGCTCCTGCTCCTGCGCCTTCAGCTTCAGAACCTGCAAAGAAAGGGACTCCTATTACATCACCTATGGTAGGAACTTTCTACAGCGCACCTTCTCCTGATGCAAAACCGTTCGTTGAAGTCGGTCAGACAATTGCTCAGGGCGATGTTGTTTGTATTGTGGAAGCTATGAAATTAATGAACGAAATCGAATCAGAAATTTCAGGCAAAATCGTTGAAATTTGCGTAAAAGACGGTCAGCCTGTAGAATTCGGTCAGGTTTTAATGTACGTTGAATAAAGTGAGAAGTGAAGGGTGATGAGTGAGTATAGTCGCTTCACACTTCACGCTTCACACTTCACCTTTTCGTAAGAAGTATGAATTTTGTTTGAAAAGGGATATAAAAATGTTTAAAAAAGTATTAATAGCAAACCGCGGCGAAATTGCGGTAAGAATTATAAGAGCTTGCAGAGAAATAGGAATCCCGACAGTTGCGATTTATTCGCAGGCCGATGCGAATTCACTGCACGTAAGACTGGCGACCGAGGCATACTGTATAGGGCCTGCTCAGAGTGCAAAAAGTTACCTGAGTATCCCTGCAATAATTTCTGCAGCCCTTGTATCAGGCGCTGACGCCATCCATCCGGGCTACGGGTTTATGTCTGAAAGAGCTGATTTTGCGGAGATCTGCGCAAAACACGGAATAAAATTTATCGGCCCGACAGCAGAAGCCATGAGAAAAATGGGGGATAAAGCAACCGCCCGTAAAACAATGATTGAAAATAACGTTCCGGTTACCCCGGGAACAGGGATTTTGAAAACTCCGGAAGAAGTAAAAGAATTTGCAAGAAAAGCCGGTTATCCGATTATTTTGAAAGCGACGGCAGGCGGCGGCGGAAAAGGTATGAGAATAGTTCGCTCCGACGATGAAGTCGAAACAAATATGAATCTTTGTCAGTCAGAAGCTCAAAACTTCTTTGGAAACCCTGACGTTTACGCTGAAAAATATCTTGAAAACCCTCGTCACATTGAGGTTCAAATTCTCGGCGACCAGTATGGCAATGTTGTTCACCTAGGCGAAAGAGACTGTTCAATTCAAAGACGCCACCAGAAATTGCTGGAAGAAGCTCCGTCCCCAGCGATTGACGAAGCTACCCGTAAAGAAATGGGAGCAGCAGCGGTCAGAGCGGCAAAAGCCATTAATTATGAAGGCGCCGGAACATGTGAATTCCTCCTTGACCACGACGGAAAATGGTATTTCATGGAAATGAATACGCGTATTCAGGTTGAACACTGTGTTACAGAAATGATTTCCAATGTCGATCTGGTAAGAGAACAAATTATGGTTGCGGCAGGGGAAAAATTAGACTTCACTCAGGACGAAATCGTTTTAAGAGGGCATGCTATAGAATGCCGTATTAATGCAGAAAACCCTGATAAAGACTTTATGCCTAATCCGGGTCAGATTACAGGCTACGTAACACCTGGCGGTTTCGGCGTGAGAGTGGATTCCCATGTTTATCAGGATTATTCAATCCCGCCGTATTATGATTCAATGATAGGAAAACTCATCTGCTGGGGAAGAACGCGTAACGAAGCAAGACGCAGGATGTACCGCGCTTTAAAAGAATATGTTATCACCGGAATTGAAACAACAATTCCTTTCCACCAGTCAATCATTGAAGATCCTGTTTTTGTCAGCGGAAACTTCAATACCGGATTTATTGAAGATTTCTACAAACGGACAGGAAAGAATTCATAAACATCAAAGCCTGAATAAAGTTCAGGCTTTTTTAATTTTTTAACCATTCGGCTAGTTGCATTTAAGTCATATTACAAATTATAATAAGTACAGAAAATAGTCGATATTGTGACATCTGGCGGTCGACGTCTACCAACGGTTCGCATATATTTTGGTTATGCCAACTGATTTATTAAGACGATTTTCGCATAAAATACAAAGATTAAGAACACAGAGAGGCCTGACCCAGGAAGGTCTTGCTTTAATTTGCAACCTTGATAGAACTTATATAGGACGACTGGAAAGAATGGAGCGCTCTCCGAGTTTAGGCACTCTTAAAAAATTAGCCGACGGGCTTGGCATGTCTTTATCTGAACTTTTGGACTTTTAGAGAATATTTAAATTTTTTGTAATATAATAAAAGCGGAATGGAAAAAACAATTAAATATTATGCAAAAGAACTTTTAAACATTGCCCTGCCTATTATTATGGGAAACCTCGGTTTTATCCTCATAGGAGCCGGGGATGTTTTGATTGCAGGCAGACATTCCACTGATACTCTTGCCGCCATAAGTATCGCAACTGCTATTACAAATTGTATAATGACATTCGGAATAGGGTTAATTGCAAGCGTTTCCCCTATTCTTTCAAACATCCGCGGGGAGAAAAAGTCTGCTAAAAAATACTTTTTCCCGACTATAAGATTTTCCATGATTCTGGCTTTGATAACCATGTTTTGCGTTCTTGCAGCAATTCCCGCAATTGACTATATGCACTTTGAAGCAAAACTTGTGCCTGACATAAAAGAATATATGCTTATTACGGCATTTTCAACATTTGGCGCATATCTGCATGCCTCTTTGAAGGAATTTCTGCAGGCTTTTGAGATTGTATTTATTCCGAATTTAGTGACTGTAATATGCGTATTTTTGAACGTAATTTTAAATATAATACTGGTATTCGGCTGCGGGCCTATACCGTCACTCGGCGCAATAGGACTGGCTATCGCAAGTTTTATTGTAAGATATTTTATGGGCTTTGCGCTGTTATTTTACTGTCTGGGGTTAATGCGTTTCAGAAATTACCACGACAAACGCTACTACAAAAACCTTATGACAATAGGCTTGCCGATATCTCTTGCTATACTTGTGGAATTTATTGCATTTAACAGTATTGCAATACTTATGGGAAGAGTGTCAGGGGTTTATGCAGCGGCGCAGAACCTTATTTGCACACTTACGACTATATCGTTTATGGTGCCGCTTGCGATTTCAAATGCTATTGCGGTTAAGGTTGGATTTGCTAATGGTGCTAAAAATTTCAATGAATTAAAAAATTATGCGTTTATAGGAATGTTTATGTGCGTCGGATTTATGATATGCAGTGCCGTAATCTTCTGTTCATTCCCGCATTTTCTGGTCAGTCTGTTCAGTAAAGATTTAACTCTCATTAAAATCTGCGTGCCTGTATTATATGTAGTTTCCATATTCCAAATTTTTGACGGACTTCAGGTCGCGCTTGCCGGAATTTATAAAGGAATAAAAAAGACAAAAATAGTTTTAATCGCAAACTTTATAGGCTACTGGGTAATCTCAATACCGCTCGGATATATGTTAGCACTGAAGCAGGGATTTATGCTGAAAGGCTTCTGGTACGGATTATTATTTGCAGCAATCGTACTTTGCGCTCAGATGCTTTTAATGCTTTTCAGATACTTGAAAAAATTGAGGCTTAAATTTGCCGAATAGGAAAAGAATAGCTTTTTTGCTTAATTTATGATACACTTGGTGTATATGGAGGAAAAACGACATGCACTCAGAACAAAGAACATTTATTGCCGTTAAACCCGATGGCGTAAGAAGAGGATTAGTTGGTGAAATAATTTCACGCTTTGAGAAAAAAGGGTTTAAATTAATCGCAATAAAAATGCTTGATGTTTCACAGGAACAAGCAGAAGCGCATTATGCCGAACATAAAGGGAAACCTTTCTTCCCGAGATTAATTGAGTACATCCAGAGCGGGCCTATTGTTGCTATGGTATGGAAAGGCTATGATGTAATTGCCGGCGCAAGACAGCTTATGGGTTCAACAAACCCGCTTGACGCTCAGGTAGGTACAATCAGAGCAGATCTGGCACTTGTAAAAGAATACAATGTTGTCCATGGTTCAGACTGCGTTGAAAGCGCAGAAAGAGAAATCAATATCTACTTTAAGCCGGAAGAACTCTGTGACGAGTATGAAAATATGGCTGAAAAAGTTATTGAACAGCTGGATGAAGAATAAAAATTGAAAGCAGGATGTGTGGAAAATGATTAGTGATAACGCAAAAGATTATTTTGATTATAAATTAGTCCACACATGTAAGCAGACAGGAGCAAGAGCAGGCGTTTTCAGAACTCCTCACGGAGTTATAAAAACGCCTATCTTCATGCCGGTCGGAACTAATTCCGCGGTAAAGACTCTGACAGCCGATCAGATTATGGACACAGGCGCTCAGATTATGCTGTCAAATTCATATCATCTCTATTTACGAGCCGGCACAAAATTGATAAAACAATTTGGCGGAATTCACAGCTGGATGAACTGGCACAAACCGGTTCTTACAGATTCCGGCGGGTTTCAGGTGTTTTCGTTAGCGCATTTGAGAAAAATCACCGAAGACGGCGTTGAATTCCGCGACCCAAAAGATGGGAAAAAACATTTTATATCACCTGAAGTTTCTATGGAAATCCAGCAGGATATCGGGGCGGATATTATAATGGCGTTTGATGAATGCGCACCTTATCCTTGCGATTATGAAACAGCAAAGGCCGCAATGGAAAGAACTCACCGCTGGCTTGAAAGATGTTTTAAAGCTAAAACAAATCCGCGGCAGGCTCTTTTCCCGATAGTTCAGGGCGCATTTTTTGATGATTTAAGGAAAGAAAGCGCAAGGGTAATTTCTTCCTACGATGCGGTCGGATATGCCATAGGCGGCGTAAGTGTGGGCGAACCTGCTGATATAAAAAACTATTTTACAAAACTCACCGCACCTCTTCTGCCAGAAAATAAACCTCGATATCTGATGGGAGTCGGGACTCCTGAAGATTTGCTCGACGGAATAAAACACGGTGTTGATATGTTCGACTGTGTTCTCCCGACGCGTAACGCCCGCCACGGCTCATTTTTCACCTGGGATGGTAAAAAGAATATTAAAAATAAACAATTTTACGATGATGCGGCGCCGCTTGTGGAAGGCTGTGACTGCTATGCCTGCCGCAACCATTCACGCGCATATATAAGACACCTCTGGCGCTGTCAGGAAGCAACAGCTTCGACATTATTATCTATCCATAATATAAAATTCCTTGTGGATTTCTCGCAAAAATGCCGTCAGGCAATACTTGAAGATAGATTCGGCGATTTTTATAATGACCACTACCACAGACTGTTCTAGTTTAAAATAAACTAAGTCCTTGTAAAGCATTGATTAAGCAATTCTTAATTTACACAAATATGCCTATCAGGTATTTTAAGTTATTTAATATAAGTATTTGCTATTTTTGAAAAATCGTAAATAATATAAATATGAAGTTATAGTTTAAGATTTACTACAGAGATAAAACCTTTAAAATTTGAAAATACACATAATAACATTTAATCGATGAATGTGAATTTTCTATAAAAACCCGTTAAATTTCTCCGGAACAATACTACTGTTATTATGAAAGGAGACAAATGAAACAACTTTTAAATTTTTTAATCTTGTTTGCATTACTTATTACAGGAGGAACTCTTATGAGCGAAGCAAAAACAAATAGTTGGGATAAAACATTCCCGAAAAGCGATAAAGTGAATATTGAAAAAATTCACTTTAAAAACAGATTCGGAATAGAATTAACAGGTGATTTGTACACACCAAAAGAAAAACCGTTTGAAAAAATGGCTGCAATTGCAGTAAGCGGCCCTTTCGGCGCAGTAAAGGAACAGGTCTCCGGCCGTTATGCACAAACTATGGCAGAACGAGGTTTTGTGGCATTAGCTTTTGACCCGTCGTTCACCGGCGAAAGCGGCGGCGAACCGCGTGACGTTGCTTCCCCTGATATTAATACGGAAGATTTCAGCGCAGCAGTTGACTTTTTGAGTAACCATAAAGATGTTGACTCTGACAGAATAGGTATTATCGGTATCTGCGGGTTTGGCGGCTTCGGCCTCAATGCTGCTGCAATTGATACGAGAATTAAAGGCACCGTGACAGTTACAATGTACGATATGACACGGGTTACAGCAAAAGGCTACAATGATACAATTGATGAAGATGCCCGTTATAAGATGAAAGAGGAGCTTAACAAACAAAGAACTGAAGACTTCAAAAACGGCACTTACGCAAAAGCTCAGGGATTGCCTGATAAGTTAACAGGTGATGAACCTCAGTTTGTAAAAGATTACGTAGGCTATTATAAAACGGAAAGAGGTTTCCACAAACGTTCAATCGGTTCAAACGGCGGCTGGAATGTAACTTCTTCTCTTTCTCTAATCAATATGCCGATTCTTGCTTACAGCAATGAAATCAGAAATGCAGTATTGATGATTCACGGTGAAAAAGCCCACAGCAGATATTTTTCTGAAGACGCTTTCAAAAAACTGAAAGGCAATAATAAAGAATTATACATTGTTGAAGGTGCAAATCACGTTGACTTATACGACAATCTTGAAAAAATCCCTTTTGATAAGATTGAAACTTTCTTTAGAGAAAATTTGAAATAATTTAATTAATGAATAATGAAGTATAGCGGCGGAAATCATAGATATGATTTCCGCCGACTCATTTATATAACATCGTCAAGCTTATTGATTTTTACTTTGTCAAACCCAATTTCTAAAAGTTTCATAGGATTCTTTTCCCCGCTTTTTATAAGACTGTCTATGTCAAAATTTGACACCAGCCACTCGTCTTTTGTCGTGTGATAACCGATTTCGTGAACGGTATCTCCTCCTTTGAGTTCCGAAAACGGGATTTTATTCTCTTTTAAAAACCTTGCAAAATTGTTATACCCGATTACGCTTTCCCGACTGTAGCTTTTTGAGCCTACAAGAAGCCCCTGAATATATTCAGATGTCATATCAATACTTTGTTTTATTTTCTCAATAATTTTCCCGAAGTAAGTTTTATTTGAACTCAAATCAGGAATAATATGCATTAATAATACATTTTCACCGTCAGTTAATCCGAGTGCCGTACAGTCCAATATGCGGTCAGTTTTTGCAGATAAACCTTTTTTAACACCTTTTATGTTCCACTCACTTACATTATTTATGATGTCGGAAGTTTCTTTTGAAAATGTGCCTAAAGAGACAGGTCTTATTGCAGAGGTAAAGGAGATACTTTGCATAAAAAATTTTCCTTTCACGGTTTGTAAGTTTCGTGAAAGGAAAAAATTGCTAATACAGTCCTAAAATTTTTAGTTTGTTCAATTGCGCAAGCTGCTCGGCTCCTGTCATATTCTGAGCCGCGGCTGCTGTCTCTTCTTTTGCAATATCTGTATTTGAAATTGCACCTGCTTTTTCAGGTTCTTTAACATTATCTACAGCCTGTGTTTGTATTTCACAGTTACTCTGAGATGATTTTTTGGCCTTGGCGGCTTCCAGCATTGCTTTATCAGTCGCCTTGTCACCGGTCGGTTCCAGCCCGAGCGCCCTCAACTCTCTGATAATCCTCTGGTATTCGCTATCCATAGCGACAATTGTTGCAACCTGACCTAATGCATTAACATTCATGCCCATTCATAAACTCCAAATTTTTTAGTTACTCCTGTTTTTTATATACGGATATTTTTAAAAATTTCTACAAAAATTTCCCTAAATGTTAAGAAAAATAAAAAGGCTGACATTACGCCAGCCGTCTGTTATATTTTAAATCCTTTATTCCTTTTCTTCCTTTTATATTTTCCAACGACATTTATGCAATGAAGTTGTTTCCAAACTTATTTGAGCCATGAAAGAAGGATTGCTTCATCAAGTCAACCAGCGTTTTACGAACTATGTATTTATTCGAAAGGTTAACTTCTTTCAAAGCCTGTGCCGTATTTTTATATGTATCAGTTACTGTATTGGTCAGTGTCAATAACTTAGCCATTTGATGAACCTCTCTTCTTTATTTATCTCTCGTACTTATATAAAAAATTCCTTTAAAAAAATATTGACTTTTTATATTCACTTTATATAAAAATTGTTACAATTCTTAATATCTCTAAAGTTTTAAAGTATTAATTCCGTACTAAAGATATGAATATATATACATAAGGAGAACAATTATGATTGAAGCAATCGGATCCGTAACAAACAAACCAATTACAATACATAAGGATTCCTCAATTAACTGGCAGAGGTGCACGGCTGATGAAATTCAGGAGTATGCAATACAGGGTGAAGATGTTCCGGTTGCAATATTGACATGGGCAAATGAAATTTCAAAACTTGCAAATGCGCCGGATGATGTTACTTATGAGATGGTAAACGGGAGTACGAATCTTGAAGAGATTAATGAAGTTCTGGCAATCAGCGATAGCGCAAATGCAAATGATAAAGATGAAACAGATTCAGCTACTAATATGAATAATGCACAGGCACAGCGGTCAGTATTAGAAGAGGGCGGCACGACATTATCAGAGCAGGGTAAAATATTTATGACACAGAGTGCCGCAGCCGCGGGAGAAACTGAAAATATGACAGGTATTCTGCAGGGAATATTAGACACCTCTGAAACTATCGCAGCTTCTGCAGAAGAAGTTGCTTCTCAGACTGAATCCGAATCAAATTCTTTACGAAGTGAATATGAAGCCCTGGCGGCAAGGGCAAAAGATAAAAATTCAGCACCTTTGACTGCCGCAGAACAGGCAAGGCTTGCGGCATTAGGGGCTCAGCTTACACAAATAGGCACAAATGCTCAGGGAACCCTTGCGGGTTTAAGCGGACAATCTGACGCCTTAAGAACCGTTATCGGAGGACTTGGTGAAATTCCTCAAAACGCATTAGATTTCGGAAACGAAACAACACAGATAGGTATGGAGCTTATGGGAGTATCCGAGGCTAAGCAGGATTCTGTTGCAGATAAGGCGACGGCAGCCGCAGGTGTTAAAAACGGGGTACTGAATGTCCTTAAGCAAAATGCAAGAATAAATCTCGGAAGGTTCTTATTTGATGCGGATTACAGGCTTGGAGTTCTGGCCTCACGACAGGGTGCAGACAATGCTCAGACAGGTGCTGAGGGTATAACTGAAAGAAATACTGCAGAAGCTGACGTTGAAAATAATGTCGGCAGAGTAAGAACTGCCCAAATGTCAGTTGAAAATAACACCTTTGTCGGGGCGACGGATACTGCTGATAACAGGACTGAAGATAGAACTCAGCAGCGAGAAGAAGAAGACGAAAGAGCTGCTGCAGAACAAGATGTTACGCTTGCGGATGAAAAGATAACTACCGATCCGAATGAAATTCAAAAACGCAAAGAGCGCAAGGGACTAGCGTAAACTTAAAATAGCTTTTTCAGTGTTTTCTGATTTATATATATAATTTCCGGCAACAAGAGAGTTTGCACCGTATTGAGTGCAGACTTTCGCTGTTTCGGCATTTATTCCGCCGTCGACCTGTATAATTAAATTTTCCGGTGACTTTTCCCTTATTACAGGAATCTTTTCCGCACATTCCGGCATGAATTTTTGCCCGCCAAACCCGGGTTCTACTGTCATAATCAAAACCATATCCAATTCAGGAAGGTATTTTAGAATTTCCTCCGGCCCTGTTTTCGGTTTTATTGACAAGCCGGCTTTTATATTAAAGGAGTGAATGAGTTTTATAATATCTGATGTTTTTTCTTTCGCCGCCTCATAGTGAAATGTTATAATGTCAGCGCCCGCTTTTGCAAACGGTTCAATGTATTTTTCCGGATTTTCTATCATTAAGTGGACATCCAGCGGAATTGAAGATACTTTTTTTATGGAAGCTGTTACCGGCACTCCTATTGTAATATTCGGGACAAAATGTCCGTCCATTACATCTATATGAAGCCAATCCGCGCCGGCATTTTCAACTTTTTTTATGTCTCGTTCAAGGTTTACAAAATCCGCAGATAGTATTGAAGGTGAAATTATTACTTTTTGCATATTGCCCCCAGTTTTATGCAGGCATCGTATGCAGCATTTTGTTCAGCATCCTTTTTGGTTCTGCCTTCGCCTTTTGCAATGACTTCCCCTTGATAGGAGACTTCTATTTCAAAAATCTTATTATGCTCGGGTCCTTTTGTACCTATGAGATTGTATTCAGGAATTTCCTTTGTCTGACCTTGTGTGAATTCCTGCAAAATTGCTTTTGCATTGTATTTTGCAAAATTTTTTTCTATTTCTTCTATAAACGGCGTAAACATTTTTTCCGCAAAAACTTTTAATTCCGGAAGTTTCCCGTCAAGATAATAAGCGCCGAGAACAGCTTCAAATGCGCAGGCTGTTACTGATTCAAGACGTGTTATACCCTGTTTTGCATCGTGTACTCCTGCTGTTATAAGTTCATTCAATCCGGTCTGTATTGCTATTTTTGATAATGTGTTATCCGAAACCGCAATCGAACGGATTTTTGACATATCGCCTTCCGTATAATCCGGATATTTTTTATAAAGGAGTTCCGATATCAAAAGCTTTAATACTGAATCCCCCAGAAATTCGAGTCTTTCGTAACATTCAGTGTAATCCAGATTATTGTCTTTTGTGTATGAAGGATGCGTCAGGGCGATTCTATAGAGTTTTTCGTTTCCCGTTTCTATTCCGAATATTTCAGCAACCGAATTCATTTAGAAAAGTCCTTTTAAAAAGTGGATTAACCCCATAACAATATCATTTGAGAATATAAAATGTTTTGTAAAATAATACATTACAGGGATTGTAAAAATAAAGCTGTCGCATCTATCTAAGAACCCGCCGTGTCCAGGGAGGCTGTGTCCGGAATCTTTTACACCTGCATCTCTTTTGATTAAAGATTCACACAGGTCGCCGATTTGTGCGAAAGTGGTGCAGAGAATTCCTGCAATTGCTGCCATATACCATTCCAGTCCGAAAAAGTATCCGATTACAATCGCGCCGATTATTGCACAAATTGCACCGCCTATTGATCCTTCAATTGTTTTATTCGGGCTAACAACAGGCGCAAGTTTGTGTTTGCCGAGGTGTCTGCCTGCGTAGTAACAGCCGATGTCAGTTAACAGAACAGAACAGAACATTAAAACGACAAACCCTAACCCGTCAGAAAATCTTTCGCAGGAAAGATTTCTCAAAAATATTAAATGCAGCGGGAACCAGCCGCAGTATATCAACCCTAATACAGTTGTTGCCGCATTAGCAATGTAAGGCTGTCTGCCGCGGAAGAGCACCCACATAAATGTCGCAATTACGCAGAATGTGAGTGCTACCGTAACTAAATCAAGCCTTTGATAATAAGCTATTACAGCAATCAACAGTTCTGAGGCTACCATAACTTTCAGGCTCGGGAAAAATCCTTTGTTTTCCAATATTTTGACATATTCTTTTGATGCCGAAAATATTACAAACAATACCAACGCCACAAGTGCAAGTTTTCCGTAGATTATACAGAGCATTGCTATTGTACCCATTATAAATCCGGTGAGCATTCTTGTCGCGTTTTTATTCAAGCCCTTGGTTATTTCTTCTTCAGCCATTATACGGTTAATACCTCTTTTTCCTTTTCAGATACGTTACTGTCGATGATACCTGTGTATTTGTCTGTTAATTTCTGGATTTTATCCTGATTGTCTTTTACTGTATCTTCAGGAAGTTTCTCTTCTTTTTCTATTTTTTTCAAAGAATCTGTCATATCGCGGCGTATGTTTCTAACCGCAACTTTTGCTTCTTCCCCGATTTTTTTGACATCTTTAACTATTTCTTTTCTTCTTTCTTCCGTCAAAGGCGGGAATGCCAGTCTGATACAGATGCCGTCGCTGTTAGGTGTGATTCCTATTTCAGCCTTAATTATTGCCTTTTCTACCTCTTTAAGGATTGATTTGTCGTAAGGTGTTATAACAAGGGTTGTACCTTCCTGCACGTTAACCTGTGACAGTTGTCTCAAAGGAGTCGGGGCACCGTAGTAATCGACTACAACTTTATCCAGAATCATAGGATTAGCTCTGCCCGAACGAATTTGACCGAATTCACGCTTGAGCTGGGTGATTGCTTTTTCCATTTTTTCTTCGCCGAATAAAAATAATTCGTCCAAAGAATCATTTGCCATATCTGACATTTCTACCTCTTTCTTTTATTATCTAGCTTATATATGTACCGATTTTTTCACCTTGTAAAATCTTACTTATCCCATCCTGCGCATCAAAATCAAACACTAATATCGGAATGTTATTTTGTTTGCATAAAGCGCATGCTGATGTATCCATAACCTTAAGTCCGTTTTTAATTATATCATCATATGTAATCTGTTCTAATTTTTTTGCATTAGGGTTAACCTTAGGATCATCCGTATAAACGCCGTCAACCCCGTTTTTGGCCATTAGCATGGCTTCCGCATTAATTTCAGACGCCCTTAGAGCTGCTGCCGTATCTGTTGTAAAGAAAGGATTTCCGGTTCCTGCTGCAAATATAACCACTCTGCCTTTTTGAAGATGTCTAATTGCACGGTGTCTTATATAAGGTTCAGCCACCTGATTAATCGCAAGTGCACTCTGCACCCTGCAAGGAACACCTATCTGATTAAAAGCACTCTGAAGCGCGATTGCATTCATTACTGTTGCGAGCATTCCGACGTAATCCCCTGATGCCTGATCCATCCCGAGTTTTGCACTGTTTCTCATTCCGCGGAAAATATTCCCGCCGCCGACTACAATCGCAATCTCAGCACCCAGTTCACGGGCTTTTTTTATTTCATTAGCTATCATTGCAACAGGTTTCTGGTCAATTCCGAACTGCTGTTCTCCTAATAACGCCTCTCCGCTTATTTTTATAAGTACTCTCTTGTATTTCAATTTGTTCTCCATAAAAAGACCTCTTTTCCATTCATATTACATTAAACCAACATCATTGTAAAGAACAAAACCAAAAATATAAATAATAGATAAATGTTAAAAAATGTTAAAATCTCATTGGCTTAAAACCCGCTTGTACCAATGCTTTTAAAAAATAGTATATAAAAAGAATATAAAAAATAGCACTTTTTTAAAACAAAATGTTTTTTATATAGTATAACGAGAATTTATACCAATAGCAGAAAAGGAGAATATATGGCACGAGTACTTATTTCTATGCCCGAAGAATTTTTGCACAAAATTGACCAGGTTGCAGATGGTGAAAACCGTTCCCGCAGTGAATTAATCCGCGAAGCTTTGAGAACTTATATTTATAAGCAAAAAGTTCGTGAATCAACTACTGCCGGCAAAAATGCTGCTATCCTTGAAGAGTTATTGGAATAATTCTCAAAAAAAGGATTTGGTTACTAAGATTTGGGTTTGGTAAAAGACCGCGGTTTTTCTGCGGTCTTTTTGTTATTTTTCTTCATAAACTAACAAAAAATATATTGATGTTTTTTTATAAATAGTGTAAAATTACAAAATGGGTGTTGTGTATGAGTGAAAATAATTTTATATTGCCGCAAAAAGCAGATTTAATTCAAATAAAAACTTCTGATATAGATTATGAACTTCCTGATTTGAAAAATATATCGGAATCCAAAGCCGTTGTTATTGCCAGATGGCTGACCGACTGGATAAAACATGATTTGGAATGCGGAAAAATTGCCGTGAATAATCTGTTGCCGTCAAAAGCAGCTCTTGCTTATTTTCTAGGTGTAAGTGCCGGTACAATTCAAAATGCAGTAAGGTATATTGAAGATTCCGGCATTGTATGTTCAAAGCAGTGTATCGGAACACTTATAACAGGAGGAGCAGATTATTCCGTCAGAAAGCTTACTTCAAAGCGAGAAACTGCCATTGAATCTATAAAGAGATTTATTATTGAAAATAAATTTAAAGCAGGACAAAAACTGCCGTCCTCCAGAAATATAGCAGAAACTATTTCATGTTCCGCTAATACCACCCGTCTTGCATTGGAATATCTTTGTTCTGCCGGGATTCTTGAACATAAATCAAAAACAGCCAAAGAATCCTGCTGGATTTTGAAATCAAACGAATTAAAAAAATCAATCAGCGCTCCTTTTAAGGAACCGAAAACTCTCGTTTCAAAGGTTGAAAAAGATTTGAAAGATTATATTAAAAATAATTTAAAAATCGGAGATAAACTTCCTGCGCATGCTGAATTAGCCTCAATTTTGAAAGTTAGCATAAAAACAACGCACGATGCCTTAAAAACTCTGATTGATGAAGGTATTTTGCTTCCGCGGCGCGGAAGATACGGAACAACCGTTATAAAAATGCCATATTCTTCTGAAAAAAGCACAGAGCGAAAAGAGATGTCTATTTTTGCATCAGCACAAGATACGGCGTTTTATTATTACGAAAAAACGCAAAATCATATCAAAAAGATGATAAGCGAGAATTACGAAATCGGAGCAAAGCTTCCATCTATCATAGAACTTTCAAAGCAGATGGATTTAAGTCCGAATACAATCAGAAAAGCATTCCAGAATCTTGCAAAAGAAGGGTATCTGGCATTTTCCCGCGGGCGTTACGGCGGAACTTTTGTCATAGATATTCCTGAAACTGGTGAAGAAACCTTCAAGTGGCTCGCAGTTAACCCGCAGTATGCTGAAGTTTATAAAAATTACTAACCGATAAAAACTCAAACCTCATTAAACGACTTAAGCCGGCTGTTTATTTCACGATAAAAACATCAGCTGCAGTTATCTCAAGTACTCTTTTGCTCACAGAAGTTCTTATCTTTGCCTTTTTACGAGTTCCGGTAACTATTAAATCAATCTGCTCCTCGCGGGCGAAATCAATTATCTTTTCTGCAGGAATTCCAGTAATTACGGCATCTTTGACAACAGGCAGACTGTATTCCTCAAGTTTGCTCCTCACATCTTTTATAATTTTCTCTGCAATTTTAAGCTGCTGCTGTTCAATTTCAAAGAGCCAGTGTGAATCAAGAGTCCCTTCCAGAAACAAAAGATTTGGCGCCTCATTCACTACACAGATGTAAATTTCTTTTTCGTTAAGATTAAGATACTTTATTGCATAAGAAACAGCCATTTTTGAATTATCCGTTCCGTCAGTTGCAAAAAGGACTTTCTTCCCCTTATTTTCATATTTAGAAACATAAGCAGAAGTTTCAATATTATTTACAATATCCCTGGAAACAGACCCGAGCCACCGCTGAATTCCTTTTTTGCCGTGAGAGCCCATCAAAATAATATCGTAACTCTCCTTATCAATCTGCTCAAGAATACTATCAACAGACTCTCCGCAGCGTTTTATACATTGGCCTAATATTAAATTTGTTTTAGAGATTTCTTTTTCTGCATGGATTAGAATTGTATCCGCTACATTTGCGCATGAGTTGGAAAATCCGGCATCTTCTATAGTCACCTCATCCGGCAGGAAACTCCAATCAATTACGCAGATTACATCAACAACAGCGCCTTTCGTCCATTTTGCGAAATTTCTCAACGCATTGAAACTTATTTTCGATCCGTCAGTACAAAATAAAACATGCATATATATACCCTCTCAAATACTTGTTATATAAATAAGATAACTTATGTTAAGAGAATGTAAATTGTCTGGTATTCTATATTTTTTTCTGTTAAGATACTGGTGTTAATTAACATTATTTTATAGGATTAAGTGTTATAGTCATGCCGGCGGAAGAAAAAGTAACCCTCAGGGAATACAAAAATTTAATCGAAACAATTGCCAAGGTTGAGTTCCAGAAGTTTTCAGTCTCTCATCTAGTAGACTTAGGCGAACTTATAAATATTGGGAACCACACATTGTATTTGCTGTTTAAAAACAAATCACCGGAACACTACAACACAACATATCTTTCCACTGCAATCAAATGGGCTATAAGAAATGAAGTGCGACGCAGATATAAATGGTATTCCTTAAAAAACAGAAAAACTGTTGAATCTGCTGACAATGACGAACAGGAAGTCAGATGCGAAGTTTATAAAACAATTCTTTCAATAGATGAAATGCAGGAGGCAGAAGTGCCGATGCAGATTAAGGCGGAAGAAAAGACTCCTGAAGAAGCCATTGAATTCAGCGAACTCAAAAACCAGATACTTGAATCAATGAAAAAACTTCCAAAACGAGAACGGGAACTTATTGAATATAAATTTTTCAAAGAAAAGAAATTAAGAGAAATTGCGGAAGAATTTGACATCTCTCAATCCAGAATTTCCAGAATTATACAATCAGGGTTGGATAAAATAAAAAAAGATTTAAAAAGACAGGGGATAATTTAAAAGAATGAAAACAATTTTTGAAAAGAGTAACAATTCGGGGATATGTTTAACAGACGAAAAAGAGGATTTAAGTTTTCTTGACCCCGCATTCTTACGGGAAAAAGCCTGCGGGCTGCCGCAAGCAGGAGAATTGGAAGTTTTAAGACACTACAAAGAACTCTCCGACAGAAACTTCTGTATTGAAAAAGGCTTCTACCCGCTCGGCTCCTGTACTATGAAGTATAACCCGAAGGTCAATGAACTTCTTGCCTCATTAGAAGGGTTTACCTCCCTTCATCCGCTGGCATGTGATGAAGATTCACAGGGGGCTTTAGAATTAATGTATAAGCTGCAGGAAGCCCTAAAAGAAATTACAGGAATGGATGCTGTGACACTCCAGCCCGCTGCAGGCGCTCACGGAGAACTCACAGGCATGATGGTTATAAAAAAATATTTTGAGGTTAAGGGAGATAAAAGAACAAAAGTTATTATCCCTGATTCCGCCCACGGGACCAACCCGGCAAGCGCTCATATGTGCGGATTCGAAATTGTATCTGTAAAATCTAACGAAAAAGGTCAGGTTGATATTGAGGCATTAAAAGAGGTTCTTGATAAAGATGTTGCCGCAATTATGATGACAAACCCTAATACCCTCGGTATTTTTGAAGAGAATGTTCTTGAGATTTCAAAATTAATGCATGATAACGGCTCCCTTCTTTATTATGACGGGGCTAATTATAATGCAATTATGGGATACACAAACCCGAAACTTATGGGATTTGACGTGGTTCATTTGAACCTGCATAAAACCTTCGCGACCCCTCATGGCGGAGGCGGCCCTGGTGCCGGTCCTGTCGGCGTTGTGGAAGAATTAAAAGAATTTCTTCCTTCTCCTGTGATTGATTTTGACGGGAAAAAATATTACAGAAACTATAATCTGAAACACTCAATCGGCTCCGTTAAATCTTTCTACGGGAATTTCGGGGTACTGGTAAGAGCTTATGCGTATATCCTTATGATGGGCAAAAACCTCAAAAATGCATCTGAAGATGCAGTATTAAACGCAAATTACCTGAAAGAAAAACTCAAAAAATACTACGATTTACCGTACGATGAACCTTGTATGCACGAATTCGTACTTTCAGGCGAAAGACAAAAGCACAATTACGGAGTGACAACTCTCAATATCGCAAAAAGATTAATGGACGGAAACACTCATCCGCCGACGGTTTACTTCCCGCTCATAGTACACGAAGCAATTATGATTGAGCCGACAGAATCTGAAACAAAAGCGAAACTGGATGAGTTTGTTGATGTTATGATAAAAATTGCAAAAGAATGCGAAACAGAATCGGAAAAAGTTCTTTCAGCACCTCACACAACCCCTGTAAAACGGGTCGATGAAACACTGGCGGCAAGACATCCGGATTTGAAATTCGCAGGAGAATAAGAAAATGACCAAAGAACCTAAAAAGAAAATAAAAGTAGCATTTCCCCATATGGGAACAATATCAATAGCGTGGTCAGCGGCTTTGCGAAAAGTCGGAGTTGAACCTTTCATTCCTCCGTACACAAGTAAAAAAACGCTTTCTCTCGGAACAAAAAATGCCCCTGAAGCAATCTGCCTTCCTTATAAATTAATCTTAGGAAACTTTATAGAAGCCATAGAAGGCGGAGCGGATTACGTTGCAATGATATCTTCTCCGGGGATTTGCAGACTCGGGGAATACGGCTCCTGCATAAAAAATGCACTTTCAGATATGGGATATAAAGCTAATTATGTGGAATTACAGCTTTACGACGGGATTGAAGGAATATATAGATTCTTAAAAGAAATCACAGGGAAAAATAATCCAGTCTTATTTATCCGCGCAATAATCCTTGCGATAAGAAAAGTCTTCCTGCTTGATGATTTAGAAACAAAACTTTCCTATTACAGAGCAAGAGAACTTAAAGCCGGAGAGGCTGACAAACACTATAAAAAAGCTTTAAAAATAGTTGATGAAGCAATGAACACGCGCCAGATGGCAAAAGCAAAAAAACTTGCATTTGCAGAAATGGATAAAACCGAAATTGACCCGAAACGAGAAGTTTTATACGTGGATATTACAGGCGAGATTTACCTTGTATGCGACCAATTTTCCAATCAGGACATCACAAAAGAACTCGGGAGAATGGGGGTTCAGACGAGAAAGAGCCTTACAGTCAGCAGCTTTTTGAAAGATGCGATTATACCGAAAATCTTCAGGAAAGGCGAAACACACCTTCAAAGGGCAAACAGGCTTGCAAAACCTTATCTTATGAGAGATATCGGCGGTGATGCGCTGGAATGCGTATCTGATGTAAAATATGCAGATGAAAGAGGTATCGATGGAATTATCCATATAAGTCCGTTTACCTGTATGCCGGAGATTATGTCACAGAACATTTTCCCGAAAATGAGAGAGGATTGCGATGTACCTATTCTGCCGTTAATCATGGATGAACAAACCGGAAAAGCCGGATATATAACAAGATTAGAAGCTTTTGCGGACTTAATGAGAAGAAGAAAAAGAAAATTAAAAACAGAAGACAAAAAACAGGCTGAACTTACTAAATAATTTGCGGGATAAAAAGCTTAATAATTGAGGAATAATAAAATAATGCTTAAACTATTTAAAAGGGCGTTCAAATTAACGAATGAAGGAATAATATCCGCGATTCCGCTGATATTTTTTATATGGATTATAACATTATACTTATCTTTTGCAAAAGGAGTTGTGGACACGCTTCCGGAAGCAATATCAGCGATATTGACTTTGTTATGTATGATAGGCGCATTTTGTGCCGGCTGGTTTTATATGGTAAAAGAATCCGTTGAACTTTCTAAGCAGGAATTTATAATGGAAGAAGACAGGATTAAAGCAAGTTTTAATTTAATAAAAAAATTCCCTGCAGGAATAGGCAAATATTTTATTTCCTTTATCGTTATGTCCATAATAATGCTTGTAATTTTTGCGCTGTTTACCCTTGGAATATATAAAATAGGAATGCATTTTATAGGAAGTATAGATTTTACTGCAGAACAAATAAAAAATGCCATGGCATCAGCACAGGATATGAAACTATTTTTAGACTCACTCACTATGGAGCAGCTCTATAAACTCGGCAAATGGGATTTGCTTTTTCTTGCGGCAAGCACTCTAATGTCATTTTTGCTTATGCTCTGGGTGCCGGAAATTATTTATAATACACAAAATCCGTTTCTGGCATTATTTAAGTCAATAAAAAAACTCTTTTGCAAATTCTGGAAATCCATAGGACTTTTCATATTTTTAACAATACTGAATATCGTCATCTCGTTTGCAAACACCTTTGCGCTGATTAATCCTATAATATATATGCTCCTGATGATAATATATTTCTATTTTATTGTCTATGTTGTTGTGCTACTATTTTCTTATTATGACACTGAATTCAACAACAAACAGGAAGAAGAAAGTAATAGCGATAGTCGGAGCGACAGCTAGCGGAAAAACCGCATATTCAATAGAACTTGCAAAACAGATTGACGGCGAAATTATATCAGCCGATTCGAGACTTGTTTATAAGGGATTTGATATAGCCTGTGCAAAACCAACTATTGAAGAAAGAGATGGAATTCCGCATCATATGATGGATATAATTGAACCTGAGGTTGATTATTCGGCAGGACTTTATGAACTGGACGCCAAAAAGTGTATTGAAGATATTATATCCCGCGGAAAAACTCCTATTATCACCGGCGGAACAGGGTTATATTACCGAGTTCTCCTTGAAAATTATGCTCTGCCGAAGGTTGAACCGGACTGTGAATTCAGAAACATTGCTAAATTGGAAGAAACGCCGGAACTTTATGAAAAACTAAAAAAACTCGACCCTGTATCAGCAGCGAAAATTGATTCCAATGACAAGAAAAAAATTATCCGCGCGCTTGAAGTTATACACATAACAGGACGTCCGATGAGTGAAGTTCAAGGACAGAAAGAGGCTGAATTTGATGTTGAATGGATAGGAATGAATTTTCCGCGCCCTGAACTCTATGAAAGAATAAACAAACGTGTTGATTTAATGTTTGAAAACGGTATTATCGAAGAAACAAAAGAACTTCTCCGCAGGCACGGCCGGATTCCTAATATAATTTATACAATAGGCTATCAGGAGGTTATTGGATATCTTGACGGAGAATTAACTCTTGAAGAAGCAAAAGAGAAACTTAAACAAAACACCCGAAATTATGCAAAACGCCAGCTAACCTGGTTCCGGAAAAATGAAAAAATCAAGTGGAACCATTACCCTGAAAAAATGAAGAAATAAGAAAAAATTTTTATAATAACCGGTACGCCTGATACCATAATAAAAAGAGAGATGAACTTCCCTCAAGTTTTCATCTGGAAACTGATTTGGGTAAAAAAACATAATTCACGTAATTTAGCGGTATAAAATTGCCGTTATGAGATATCCCAGCGTCCGCAGGTTCCGCCCCAGCGAGCAATTATATTTCCTTTTATATCTTTGATATTGTCATAATGCGGAATTTCATCCCCGCCTTCAAGAATAGTAATAACTTCACAGTTATTGGAGCATCCGTTGCATTCACAGGTTACTGAATGGAAGTGCATATCACCGACTTCCCAGCCCTTGAATTTGGTTTCAGCCTCTGTATATTGGTGATTTTCCATTGCAAGAAGCGCAGCACCAATTGCCCCCATTGTCTGATGGTTTTCCGGAACAACAATTTTTTGTCCTAATGCTTCTTCAAAAGCTTTAACCATACCTGAATTTGTAGCAACTCCGCCCTGGAAAGTTATTATCGGAAGCAATTCTTTACCGAGTGCAAGGTTTGAAAGGTAGTTTCTCACCAGCGCCTGACACAATCCGTATAACAAATCTTCTACAGGATAGCCCAATTGCTGCTTATGGATTAAATCACTTTCCGCAAAAACGCCGCAGCGGCCGGCTATACGTGCAGGGTTTGTTGATTTCAGGGCAGTTTCTCCGAATATTTCTATCGGAACATTTAATCTGTTTGCCTGCTGGTCAAGAAAACTTCCTGTACCTGCGGCGCAAACCGTATTCATTGCAAAATCAGTAACAATACCGTCGCGAAGGATAATAATTTTACTGTCCTGACCGCCGATTTCAAGGATAGTCTGAACCCCAGGGACATTAATACTTGCAGCAACAGCATGCGCCGTAATCTCATTTTTAATAATATCAGCGCCGACTAAAGCTCCCGCAAGGTTTCTGCCTGAACCTGTCGTTCCGACTCCCATTACGTTATAATCCGTCAGCTTCTTTTTATATAATTCTTTTAACCCGTTCTGAACCGCAACAACAGGTTTCCCCGAAGTCCTTAACATATAGCTGTCAACATATTTGCCGTTTTCATCAACAAGCGCTAATTTCGTGGTAACAGAACCAACATCTATCCCTAAATATACAGTTAAACTCATGCTTTCACTTCCTTATTACTATTTCTTAACTTTAGTTTAACACAAACACGCGTTCAAATAAAACACCCAATAAAAGGGATTTATATCATTTCTAAATAAAATTCACTAATAAAAAGCCGCCCCGATTTTCGGAGCGGCTTCTTTTTAAAAAGGTTTCCTATTTGTTAGAAGGAATTCTCATTGCGTAGAAAGAACGAATTACGAAAATCAACGCAATTACTAAGAATACCCAGCCTGCAATAGGTGCGATATCGCGGAATGCTTCACTAATCGCAATTTCCATTGCCAACAAACCGAATAATGTCGTGAATTTAATAATCGGGTTCATAGCAACAGATGAAGTATCTTTGAACGGGTCACCTACAGTGTCGCCGACAACTGTTGCTTCATGAAGCGGAGTGCCCTTTTCTTTCATATCAACTTCAACGATTTTCTTAGCATTATCCCAGCATCCGCCTGCGTTTGCCATAAATACAGCCTGGAACAGACCGAATACAGCAATTGCAATCAGGTAGCTTACGAAGAATGCTACAGGTGCTGAAGTTGATAATGTAGGTGCTGATAAACAAGCAAGTGCCAATGCAAATGTAAACAATGCGATAAAGATATTAATCATACCTTTTTGAGCATATTGTGTACAAATTTTTACAACTTCTTTTGAATTAGAAACATTTGCACTCTTAGAATCAGCATCACCGAGTTTAATGTTTTCTTTAATGTATTCAACAGCTCTATAAGCACCTGTTGTAACAGCCTGCATAGAAGCGCCGCTGAACCAGTAAATTACAGCACCGCCGGTTAATAAACCAAGGAGTGTGTAAGGGTTTAACATATTCAAAATATCTTCCGGTCTGATACCGAGAGTATTTTGGATTACAAGAATCAATGAGAAAATCATTGTGGTAGCACCAACAACTGCAGTACCGATAAGTACCGGTTTAGATGTTGCTTTGAATGTGTTACCAGCACCGTCGTTTTCTTCTAAGTATTGTTTAGCGTTTTCAAAGTCAGGTTTGAAACCGTATTCTTTTTCGATTTCTTCGCCGACATTTGGAATTTCTTCAATCAGAGACAATTCGTAAACTGATTGAGCGTTATCGGTAACCGGACCGTAGCTGTCAACAGCAATTGTAACAGGCCCCATACCGAGGAAACCGAAAGCAACAAGACCGAATGCGAATACAGACGGATAAATCATTGTGCTTGCCGGAATATGAGTACTTGCAATGTATGCAAGAGCCATCAATAATACGATTACCATGCCAATCCAGAATGCGCTGAAGTTACCTGCAACGATACCGGAAAGGATTGTAAGAGAAGCGCCGCCTTCTTTAGATGCGGTAACAACTTCTGCTGTGTGTTTAGCTTTAGGTGATGTAAATATTTTAGTAAATTCAGGAATTAAAGCAGCACCCAAAGTACCGCAAGAAATAATTATTGAAAGTACTAACCATAATTTTCCGCCTAAAGGTGATAATAACCAGTGGCTTACGCCGAAAGTCATTAAGATTGAAAGGATTGAAGTCAGCCATACAAGGTTTGTTAAAGGCTGTTCAAAATCGAATTTTTCAGCTTTTTTAGCATAAATTCTGTCAACAATACCGTTAATCCAGTATGCAACAACAGAAGTAACAATCATCAAGAATCTCATAACGAAAATCCAGGTTAACAATTGAACCTGATTTTCCTGACCGATAACTGCAAGAAGGATAAATGAAACAAGGGCAACACCGGTTACACCGTAAGTTTCAAAACCGTCAGCAGTAGGACCGACAGAGTCACCTGCGTTATCACCTGTACAATCTGCGATTACACCAGGGTTACGAGGGTCGTCTTCTTTGATACCGAACTGAATTTTCATAAGGTCAGATCCGATATCAGCGATTTTTGTAAAGATACCGCCTGCAACACGGAGTGCAGAAGCACCTAAAGATTCACCGATAGCAAAACCGATGAAACATGCACCTGCCAAATGACCAGGCACAAATAAAAGAATTGTTAACATCAAAATCAATTCAACAGATACCAGCAATACGCCGATAGACATACCTGCCTTCAACGGAATATTAAGGATATCCAGCGGTTTCCCTTTTAAAGAAACAAAAGCAGTTCTTGCGTTAGCAAGAGTGTTCATTCTGATACCGAACCATGCAACTGCATAAGATCCCAAAATACCGATTACAGACCATGCAAGGATTGTCAATACACCGGAAATACCCATTTTCTGAAGGTAACCGAAGTAGAACGCAATACACAGACCGATTAATACTTCTAAAACCAACAAGAACTTACCCTGTTGTATCAAGTAAGTTTTACAAGTTTCGAAAATAGTGTTGCCGACTTCAGCCATAGCTTTGTGGACATCTAATTTCTTAATTCTTAAAAATTCAATAAACCCTAAAATCAAACCTAAAACAGAGATAACCATACCGATTAACAGAAGGTTAAAGCTGTCAGGGCTGATATTTTTGATACTAGGGACAACTAAATCCGCTTCGCTTGCAAGAGCAGGCGAAATTCCCATAAACAAAGAGGCTAAAAGAACCATCAATGCTTTTGGGGAAGTCAATTTTTTAATCATAATATCTCCCTTCTAAAATGTAAAAATTAACGTTATTATTATAATCTAAACTAAAATTTTATACAATATTGTAACAATAAATCAAACAATGAATGTAAAAATGCATACCAAAAAGATTGCGCTATAAAAGAAAATAAGTTATAATTAATATTATTAAAGGAGATTGTTATGGCTTTTAAGATAATATTTCTTGTAGTTTTAATTTTCAGTTTTTCGTGGTGTTATAACAATATTAATATAGAAGATTTTACGAAAGAAAACATTACGGAACAGATTAAGAAAGAAAAAACTATCAATACTGTTCAGAAAACTCGTGAAAAACGTTATCAGGAAGCCCAGAAGGTTTTGGATAATATCTAGTAAATATATAAATCCTCAAGCAGTTTTATCTGATACAGGGTTCCGGCAGGGAGTGAGATATGCCCTCCTTTATAGTGTATAGAAAAAAGCGGAGAACCAACGAGATTTACTGCATAGACTACAACTCCGGCAACAGTCGGAATAGGGGAAATTATGACACCAACAGGATTATCCGCCAATTTCTTTGAGGCACGGCGGCTTTTCTGGTAAAAGTTTTCACCCTTGTCAATTTGTGCGGCAACCCCTTTCCAATACTGGCGCTTTCCTTTTATATTATTAAAGAAAATTTTCTTTCCGCCGGCTTTGGTTATTTTAGCATCAATAGAATGAGTGGAGCCGTTATAAATCATCTTATCTGCTTTTATTACAATAAGTCCGCCGTTGCCTGTAGGCTGAGGCCGGTGGGATTCTACGACAACACCTTTGAATACAGTTCCGGCAGGGATTGTAATATAACGTTTTGTGACAGGTTCCAGAGATACAAAAGTTAATCCTGCGCCGGCACGAGAATAATCCGAAACAGCGGTTTGGGATTTTACCATAAATTTTGTACCTTTTTTAACTTTTATTGCTGCAAAATTGTCTTTTGTAGAAGTATTCGGCAAATCTTTTTTAACCCTTCCTGTTGTTTTAGAATAATCTGTTGTCGGAACAGTTTTTGGCGGAGCTGATGTGGTTGTGGTAACAGGTTTTGTTTCATTCAGGGGTATTGCAGGAGGAGTTGTGACTGTCGCAGATGGTGCCGTATTTTTTATTTCAGGAAGCGGAGGAAGAGCGTCCAATTCAAGCTTTGACGGATTATAATTCTTCCTTATTTCCTCATCAACTGACATATCAAGTTCCAGAGAATAAACCGGCATCGCACCTATTAAAAGTGCGAGTGCCGAATTAATAAATATTTTATATAATGAGCTATTCACGATTCACAATTCACTATTTACTGCTTAACAATTCATTAATAGCTTTAGCGGCTTTTTTGCCGGCACCCATTGCGTTGATAGCGTTGGATTCACCGACTGGAGCAACGTCGCCGCCTGCATATACGGTCGGAATATTAGTACATCTTGTTTCTCCGTCAACCGTGATATAACCGCGTTTATCAGTAATAATTTCCATGCCGTCAGCTTCTGCGGAACGCTGGATAATAGGATTAGGGCCTGTTCCAAGGGCTACAATTACCGTGTCTAAATCCATTCTTTCAATTTTACCTGTAGAAACCGGTCTGCGTCTGCCGCTTTCATCAGGTTCGCCAAGCTCCATAACTTCAAGCTCTACAGCCTTTACGTAACCGTTTTCACCGATAATTTCTTTCGGCGCATAAAGGAACTTGAATACAACACCTTCTTCTTTAGCGTGGCGGATTTCCTCCAAACGGGCAGGAAGTTCTTTTTCTGTACGTCTGTAAATTATATAAACTTCTTCAAAACCTACACGTACAGCAGTTCTTGCCGCATCCATGGCAACGTTTCCGCCGCCGAATACAGCAACTTTTTTACCGACTCTTAACGGGGTCGGGCTGTCCGGCTGACCTGCATGCATTAAGTTTACTCTGGTCAAAAATTCGTTAGCAGAGAAAACTCCGTTAAGGTTTTCGCCCGGAACGTGAAGCATTTTTGGTAATCCTGCACCCGAACAGATAAATATAGCATCAAACCCGTCATCTTTTAACTGTTTCAGAGTAATTGATTTTCCGACAACTACGTTTTTATTGAATTCTACCCCCATAGCTTTAAGGTTGTCGAGTTCTCTATCAAGAACTGTTCTTGGAAGTCTAAATGGAGGAATTCCGTATCTCAAAACTCCGCCGAGTTCATGGAGCGCTTCAAAAACAACAACTTCATGACCTGCTTTTCTTAAATCTGCTGCGGCAGTGATTCCGGCACATCCGGAACCTACAATTGCAACTTTTTTACCGGACGGTTTAATTTCCGGCATATCAGCTTTTGTGTTGTCTCCGACATATCGTTCAAGAGCGCCGATTGCAACAGGTAAACCTTTAATCCCTAAAATACAGTTGCCTTCGCATTGTCTTTCCTGCGGGCAGACTCTGCCGCAAACCGACGGAAGCATGCTTGTCTGGCGGATAATTTCGCCTGCTTTTTCAAGATTATCTTCTTTTATAGCCTGAATAAATTCAGGGATTTGAATATTAACAGGGCATCCCTGAACGCATTTTGGATTTTTACAATGGAGGCATCTGGAAGCTTCCAGTTTAACCTGTTCAGGTGTTAAATTACTTTCCACAGGATCAAAATTGTGACGTCTTTCCATTTTATCCTGTTCTATAACTCGTTGTCTTTCAATAGCCATCTTATATCCCCTTCTTATTAATTTATCGATACCATATATTTTACTTTAAACATTTTCACTGCGCAAGAAATTTAATTTTCACAACATAAAATATCCAGTTTTGTGCTAAAATACAAATACGTATTACAGCTAACAGGGGGTTAAGGTATGAAAAGAGCTATAATTGTTGTAATTGATTCAATGGGTATCGGCGCAATGGATGATTGCCGTGAGTTTAACGATATTCCTGAATGCAACACGCTTAAGCATGTTTGCGAATTTAATAACGGATTAAATGTCCCGAACCTTTCTAAAATGGGACTCGGGAATATTCAGGATTTTCAGGGTATTGAAAAAACTGATTTCCCGATTGCACAATACGGCACTATGATTGAAAAATCAAAAGGCAAAGATACAACAACAGGACACTGGGAAATTGCGGGGCTTATCTCCGAAAAACCGTTTTCAACCTATCCGGAGGGGTTTCCGGCTGAACTTATTGAAAATTTTATTAAAGAAACAAATTGCGGCGGAATCTTAGCGAACAAACCTGCAAGCGGAACCGCTATTATTGAAGAATTAAATGAGGAACATAATTCGACCAAATTCCCGATTGTTTACACCTCCGCAGACAGCGTTTTTCAAATTGCGGTAGACACTGATGTAATCCCGCTTGAAACACTTTATAAATGGTGTGAAATTGCACGCCGCATACTTGATGAAGGAAATTACAACGTTTCCCGCGTAATCGCAAGACCTTACAAAATTATTGACGGGAAACCAACCAGAATTTCTAAAGACAGAAGAGATTATTCAATGGTGCCGAAACACACACTTTTAAACGAGATTAAAGATACGGGCGGACAGGTTATCGGTATCGGAAAAATTGAAGATATATTTTCAAAATCCGGAATTACCCATGCTATCCACACAGGTTCTAATAAAGAAGGCTTAGAATTGACGTTAAAAGCTATTAAGAATGAATTACCTCTTAATGAAATAGCATACGACAAACACTCTTCACAGATCAACCCTCACGCTTCACTGATATTTACAAACCTTGTGGATACGGATATGCTCTACGGTCACAGAAATAACGCCAAAGGTTACGGGGAAGCCATTGAAGAAATTGACCGATACCTCTCTGAAATTCTTCCGGCTCTCACAGATGATGACTTATTCATAATTACGGCAGACCACGGGTGCGATCCGTGCGTTCCAGGAACTGACCATACACGGGAAAAAGTTCCTGTGCTTATATACAACAAAAAAACAGAAGGCAGCGACCTTGGAACACTTGTAGGATTTGATAATGTTGCAAAATTTATAAAAGACTGGATATTTTAATTTGTTTATTATATAATGTCGTTGTGAAGAAATTCACATAAGTGATAATCAATAAGGAGAATTAAAAATGACAGTTAAAGTTAACGATTCTTGTATCGGTTGCGGCGCTTGCGAATCAATTTGCGACGCAGTATTTTCAGTAGACGGTGTTGCACAGGTTGATGAAGCAGCTGTTGCTGATAACATGGACAGTGTAAAAGAAGCTGCAGAAGCTTGCCCTGTTAGCGCAATTGAAGTTGAATAATTAATCAATGATATTAAAACGAAGCCGGCAGAGAATAAATTCTCTGCCGGCTTCGTTTATACCAGCAAAGGGCGGACTTTTCATTAGAAAAGTCCGCCCTTTGCTATATATTTTTTTATAAACAGCTTAAACCTTTGCGGTAACTGCAGCTTCTTTAACAACAGCCTCAAGAGCATCAAGAGCGTCAGCCGGAAGTTTATCCAGACCTGCTTTTTCAGTTTCTCTTGATTTTACGAAATCAATTCTATCTTTCATACGTGCTACGAATTGAGAAGCGTATTCTTTATTAGAGAATGATGCGTCGAAGCCTTCAACATCCATAATTTCGATATCAGAGAAGTTTTCCCATTTATGGAATTTAGCGGAGCCTTCAACGATTGCTTCAATAATACCGAGAGTGTGGGCAGGTTTAACCTTTGTCCCCATAAATTCACCGGTATTGAGGATATAGCAGTCAACGCCGTCTGCAATCAATTGTTTAAACCTTGTATAATCCACAGATAGAGGGTAAACTCTAAAAGGATTTGCATAAGGTTCAACAACCAGCGCGTTAGGGTCAACGCCTGCGGCGAGTCTTTCTGCTGAGGAACGTTTAGTTGCAAGGGTTGCGCCCATTGCAGAACCTAAAGAAGCCCCTGAAAGTTTCAATACCGGCGGAATTGTCGGATCTTTCATCAGCCAGAAGATAGCATTAATCGGCTGGTCAATTCTGTCGACTCTGTTTGGTGACCAGAGTTTTGATTTAACAGCACGACCGTTGCCGTTTCTTATATCTTCTGTGATAGAAACGACTTTTCCGTCTGCAAGCGCAATTGCACCTGCGTTTTGCTGGGTTAAGATATATTTGTTATCGTCGCATCCAATCGGGTAATCTGCTGTTTTATCAAAGTAAGCAGGTTCCAGTGCGATTGAATATTTATCCTGAACATTAATAATAAAAGCATCATCGTGAAGAACGGTAATATCGTATTTATTATTATGTTTAGCGTGAGTAATTGTTGATTTTCCGGATCCTGAAAGCCCAAATACTGCGACCTGGAAAGATTTTCCGCCATCCAGGTTGTAACGTTTCATACCACCGTGGCATGAAGCGTAACCGTTACGGGCAGCACAGCCCCAGGCAAGAGTCAGGGTGCCTTTTTTGTGTTCTCCAAAGTATCTCATACCTAAGATAGCGGCGCAGTTGTGCTCAGGGTCAAAGAAAGTCAAGCCGTAAGGGAAATCCGGATGAGTCCAGTCAGGGTCTGAGAACACAAAGATATCTCCGTCAGGAATTTCTCTGGAATCAGCATACATCTGGGCGTATTGTTCATTAATGTACTGGAAATTGAGCATCCAGGAGTACATTATATTTTCAAAGCCTTCCGGAATCATCAAATGCGCCTTAACCATAAAGTCTTCTTCCAGACCGACAACGACTTCTGTTTTATACATTAATCTGTCGCGGGTATTGTAGATAGCTTCACGGATAATCGGAAGCAGGTATTTCAAATCGCAATTTGGTTCGCCGACGATTTTTCTTGCTGCGGCGCAGCGTCCGACAACAGTTCCGTCATTAAACAATAACTGATTTGCGCCTTGCGGAAGCCCTATTTTCTCGGGTTTATAAACAGGCATGCCGGTAAGTTCTATAGTTCCCGGACTGTTTTTCGCAAGCTTATAAGCTTCGGATACAGATTTAACTTCCTCAACATTGTTTCCGAAAAAAGGCGCCGTGATAGTTGCACGGGCTGCTGAATAAAGCTTTTTCAATTCTTCGGAATTTGTAAAAAATTCTTTTGTAGACATAATATTCTCCTTCTTTTGTATAAAACAACTTTATACAGAATCAAGTCTACCATAAATCAACACACTCTTCAAGCATAGTGTTATTATTTTTATGAATTGTATTATAATAAACTTGGATTATGAATTTTATTAAAAATTTATTTATATATATTTTTAGTTGTCTGGTTTTACTTGCGACAGGGATATATCTTTGCTTTTTGTTTGTTCTGCCGCCGTTATTTAACAGTAATGTGACAGGTTTGGGAAATTTCCTCTGCCGGCAGACTGGTATAAAAATGAGTTTTGAGGGTGTGAAACTGAAAACAACGCCTTTACTACACGTAAAACTGGATGTGCCGGAACTTTCCGCTGCCGGTACAGGCGAAATTATGGATTTATACGCGGATATTAATCTCCTTGATTTTTCAAAAAGTATAATTCAGGCAGATTTAATAAAAATCAACGTTGACAAAATATTTGAATTGACCAGCAGAAACAAGGATAAAAAGACGCTAAAGCCGTTTAATTTCCGAAAACTTCCTGAAATTTCCGCCGGCAGTTTCGTTGTTGAATTTAACAAAAACACGCTTACTGCAGAAAATGTCAATATAAATGCAGAAAAAGCCTCTTTTAATGCTGAAATAAAAACCCCTTTTCTTGATGATACTCTAATAATTTCCGATAAAGGGCATATAAATTTTGACGGAGAAAGTGCTTATGCAAAAGATTTAGAAGTCAAATACGGAACTTCCGCAATCTACCTGAACGGAAAACTAACTGACAACCGCAAAAATATTGATTTACATATAACAGGGGAGAACCTCCCAGTACGAGATATAGAAAATACGCTGCTTTTCTACCAGAAATCTCAGGATCCGGCAAAAAAATTCATTGAAAATTTTAAAGATTACAAAGGCAGTATTGATATTGATTTAAACCTGAAACACGACGGAATTTACGGCAAATGTACGGCATCAAAACTCAGTGCCAGAGCCGTCTGGTTTGAGATTCCGCTATATTTTGAAAAAGTTGTTTTCAATTTTGATAAAGATAAAATTACATCAAAAGCCCAAGGGCTTGTCGGCGGACAAAAAGCCGTACATACCCTGAATATAAATCATCTCGGAGGTGAAGATAAAGAAGTAACGGGAAACCTATCCACAGTTCTCGGTGAAAATTTCAAATATGTGCCGGAACTCCGGATTTTACATTCAGTGAATGCCGAAATTACGTATAATATTAAGAGAAAGAAAATAACTGTTGACTATAATCTTGAAATACCTGAACAATCCGATATCTTATACAAAAACGCCTATCTCGGGTTAAGAGATAGTAAAAGAAGGTTCTCCGCTCAAACCCTGAAGGATAACAATGACCTTAAACTGACAAAGTATGATTATTCTATAATTAATAATGGCACCATAAAAAATATTATAACAGGAAACGGGCTATTCAAAAAAATAAACGGGAAATTCAACCCGCAATTTATCACCTGTAAAACCAACGGCTTTGCCCCTGCCTCAGTAACCGGTTCTTTTGGCAGATATGTCCATGGCGGCGAGTTTAACGGTAATTTGAAATACAATTTTATTAGTAAAGAAATCTACGGGAATTTTGAACTGATTAACACACGGTTCAAGGATTACTTTGTCAAATCAGCAAAAATTCTTGCGGATAAAAAAATAAATATTAAAGCGGAAGGCACTTATTTAAAAGAAAAATTTTTCTGTGACCTGAGTGCAAGAAATAAACTAACCGACGAAATATATGTTTATAACCTTTCTCTGTTTCTTGATAAATATATAGTAAAAAAACATCATGGAGGAAAACATAAATCCATGAATTTGCAAAAACTGAAAGATCTGGATATCTCATCAAAAGTCAAAGAATCGGAAGTGACGATTGAGAACTGGAAAATAAATGTAAATACTATAAAAAAGGATAGGCTCGTATTAAACGATATTGAACTTATAGGAAGTTTGAAAAATGACGTATTTACTTTCACTATGTCAAAATTATGGTTTGCAAAAGGAACACTATTCGGGAATGGTAAATACGATTTCAGAAATGACAGCTCCAGCCTTGATGTAACTGCAGAGGGAATAAATTCTAACACGGCGGCAGATGTTCTCTTTAATCTGCCGGGAGAGGTGGAAGGTATCGCAAACGCAAGCCTTCATATAGAAACAAAAAGAAAGCTTGATGATATACAGGCAAAAGGAGATTTTTCTATTGAGAACGGGTTTCTGCCAAAACTCGGCAGCACGGAATTTATGATTAAAAATAATAAAAAAATTAAGGTGGCAGATCTTATAAACGTAGATTTTACAAAGAAAAAAGCTTTTGAATCTGATATAAAAGGCTCATTTTATATGGACAATTCACTGCTGAAAGATATCCGCCTGACAAGCCGTCAGAAATACCTTTCCCTCTTTATTACAGGCGAATACGAAATCCACCGCCAGCACGCAAAAATGCGTCTTTTCGGAAAATACAATAAAGAAGCCCCGAAGGGTGTAAAAATCCTTTTTGTTCCGCTGAATTTAATTTTAAAAGTAGTTTTCAGACCGGAAAACTCCATGGCTTTATACAGAAACGAACTGAAACAAATTCCGCCGATAGAAACCGAAAAAGCAAACGAAAAATATTTTAGGGTAAAATTGGAAGGGAACCTGAATAAGGATAACGTAGATGTCGAAATAAAAGGAATTCACGAGTAAGCCAAATTTATTCTCTTGTAAGGTAGTTACAAATTTTTATATGTGTGCTAATATATTGTTGTTAAGTAATAAGAAGAGGTCTTTTAAGGATGAATAAATTCAGAACATTATCATTAGCATTAATAATAATCTTAGGCTTGGGTATAAATACATTTTCACACGCAGCACAACAGGCGCCTGTAAAAATAAAAAGCCCTGTAATTCCGGCGGCAACAAAAGCTATTGCAACAGCACCGGCTAAAACTTATGAGGCTGTTAACCCTGTTATTATGGTCGACAACCCGAAACCTTACCTGAATAAAGATATTAAATTTAAGGCAAAATTTGATAAATATTCTACTCTGGGGCTTGATTATAAACCGGCTTTCAGAAGTTCCGAAAAATATATTACTTTCCTTATTCAGCGTAATGATGTCTTAACCCACAATGTTCCGCTTTCGGAATTAAAAATATTCTTAGACAGAAAAGAAGCTGAAAAACATATAGACCTCAATTCCGGTGATGAAATAGAAGTTGCGGGTCATGTATTCTCTAATGCGCTTGGAGATATCTGGATGGATGCTGAAAAATTTACGGTTATCAGCACTCAGGCAAAAACCGAACCTAAAAAATAGTGTTTATTATAAAAATACGGAGTTAAGATATGGAAACTACTGAAACTAAAAATAAAAAAGAAGTTTTTTTAACTGTTCACGGACACTTCTATCAGCCTCCCCGTGAAAACCCGTGGCTCGAAGCAATTGAACTTCAAGACAGTGCACTCCCGTTCCACGACTGGAATGAGAGAATTAACAAAGAATGCTATAATCCTAATTCCGTATCAAAAATTGTCGACAGCAGAAACAAAATTCTCGACATGACAAATAACTATGCCCACATGAGCTTCAATTTCGGGCCTACGTTATTATCATGGATGGAAAAATTTGCTCCGCTCACCTATGAGAGAATAATAAAAGCAGATATTGAAAGCCTCGCAGACCATGACGGGCATGGGAACGCAATGGCGCAGGTTTATAACCATATCATAATGCCTCTTGCAAATGAAAGAGATAAACAGACGCAGGTTAAATGGGGCATAAGGGATTTTGAATACCGCTTTGGCAGAAAACCTGAAGGAATGTGGCTTGCGGAAACCGCCGTTGATGATGACACATTAAGAGTATTAGAGGAAAACGGGATTAAATTTACAGTTCTTTCCCCTTATCAGGCTTTGAAAATCAGAAAAGAAGGCGCAAAAGAATGGCAGGATGTAAGCTGGGGCAATATTGACCCTGCCCGCTCCTACAGATACTATATAAAATCAGCACCCGGTAAATATATCGACCTTTTCTTCTACGATGGCGCAATCTCACGCTCCGTTGCATTTGATGAACTTTTAAAAGACGGGAATAAATTTATTAAACGCCTGAAAGAAGGGGTTTCTGATTTAAGAGATTATCCGCAGCTTGTAAACATCGCAACCGACGGTGAAAGCTACGGGCATCATACAAAATTCGGAGATATGGCGCTTGCCTATGTGCTTCAAATCAGGGCAAAAGACGAAGGATTTAAAATAACAAACTATGCCGAATACCTTGACAAATACAGAAGCGACTATGAAGCCGATATCAAACAGGCCTCAAGCTGGAGCTGTTTCCACGGAGTCGGCAGATGGAAAGAAGATTGCGGCTGCTCAACCGGCGGACACCCGGGTTGGAACCAGAAATGGAGAAAACCGCTGCGAGAAGCCTTAGATTACCTGAGAGATGAACTTGCTAAAATCTACGAAACAGAAGGCGTTAAATACTTCAAAGACCCGTGGGGAGTCAGAAACAACTACATTGCAGTCATCCTCGACCGCGGAAGCCATGCTGTCAACAAATTCCAGCGGGAAAACTTCCTGCCTGACTTAACCGATGCTCAAAAAGTCAAGGCTATGGAGCTTCTGGAAATCCAGCGTCAGGCACTTTTAATGTACACAAGCTGCGGCTGGTTCTTCTCAGAAATATCAGGAATTGAAACCGTTCAGATTATGAAATATGCAGCCCGCGCTATGCAATTGGCAGCATCCTTTACTAAAAAAGATTATGAAAAACGCTTCCTTGAAATTTTATCGGAAGCTAAAAGCAATATTCCTGAATATGGCAGCGGCAAAGATATTTTTGAACGCTTTGTAAGACCTTCTGTTGTCACTATGAAACAGATTGCAAGCTTGTGGGCTGTCTCTTCACTCTATCAGGATTTTGAAGATGAAGAATACGTTTATTGCTACAAGGTTACAAAACATGATTACCAGAAAGTCCAAAAAGGCAACTCCTGCTTTGTTGTAGGACATATTGAGGTTCAATCAAAAATCACGCTCCAGAAATCTAATCTGATGTTTGCTCTTATGCAGTATTCCGCAGGAGATTTCCACTGCGCAATTAAAGAATTTTCAGACGAAAACGAATACAATACAATGAAATCCGAACTTATTAAAACATACCTCTTAAATCCGTTTACCGAGATAATAAGAGCGCTGGATGAAGTTTTCGGAAAAGAATATTTTACTTTGAAAGACATATTTATTGAAGAAAGAAGAAAAATTCTTCAAATACTTCTCAAAGATAAAATGCAGAAATTTGCAAGAACTTATGAGGAAATGTACGAGGAAAGCAAAGGCTCAATATATCACATGCAGAGTCTCGGACTTTCTATTCCTGATGAATTTAAAATCTCCGCAAGTTATGCCCTCAGCCGCAAGTTTAACGATTTAATCATGCATTCAGGCGGTTTTGTTGACCCTGGAATTACCCAGGAAGCAACCGACATAAATTACGAAGCGAAAAAAATGGGAATTAAGCTGGATAAAACAGTTTCAAATAATATTTTCTCCAAGAAAATTATCCAGAACCTTAACCGTCTGACTTACGGACTAGAAATTCAGCAGGCGGAAGTTCTGCTTGAACTTTTTGAATATGCAGAAAAACTTGAACTTGAAATAGATATCTCCGAAGCACAGAATACGTATTTTACGAAAATTTATCACAGGATAAACGATATAATCGAATTGAGCATGAAATCAAAGCGTAATAACGAAAGACGGTTAGTTGAAATGTTACTTGATATCGGCGATAAATTAAATATTAATACGGATTTCTACCGCTCGAAACTGGATAAATTAGCAGTCGGGTAAGACAAATATGGAACAGTCCCAAACCCTGCATTTAAATTTCGGGTATGATCATTTCTTTTCTTTTTTCCGGCTAAAAAAGAAAACGTGAACGTATAACTACATTTTACCAGTTCTCGGAGCCATATTTTTTGTAGATTTCAATAGTGTGCTTTATTTTATTTTCGACCGATTCAATTTTTTTAAGGTTCTCTAAATCTTTTGTTTTGGTTTTGAGAAGCTGGAGTTCAAGATAATCTTCTTTTGCTTTTCTGACTTTTTGCTTGGTTTCTTCACGCTTTAAGAATAACCATGCCTCAAACCCGCAGCCCGGAGGTACTATAGCCCAAGGAGTTGATGGACAATGGCGGCAGAGAGCAGGACGTTCTTCATAAATAGGGCAGGTATTATCGTCAAGCAGATACTTACAGCCGTAAAACGTGACTTTATTTATATCGAAATCATCTGCCTCAGACATCTTTTCTATCACATTATCTACAAGTTCCCTATCAACCTCGCGGGCAGCTTCAATAGAAGGATAAGGAACAAAAATCTTCAAAAAATCCTTTGCCCCTTCATCCCCTTCGGCTTCAAGGCGTTTTAATTCCTCATAAGGCTTCGGTGTTGTAACAACACGGCAGCACCTTCCGCACATGTGACACAAATATTGAGGACGCTTATTTAAATAATTATCTTCATAACTACCCATATTTTTATTATAGTGCGGCATGCTTATAATAAAAAAAACTTGTTACATTTCTTAAAGAAGATAGAAATTAAGCAATATTTTTTAATTTTAATCCTTTTATATAATAGGTAGTAAAAGGTAGTATTATATGCAAAGCACAGTTCAACAGAATCAAACTGTTACAAAGCCTGTAAAACAGCCGCAAGTACAGACACAACTTCAAACGGCACAAGGGCAGACATCTGCTGTCGTTCAGGCACAGCCGGCACAGCAGCCGCAAATACAACAGGCTTACGTCACGCAGCCGGCAATAAATATTCCGCCTCAAAACCCTAATTATGCGGGCGTAAATATTCAAATTTTTAATCCGTCGGTCGGAACTCCTGGTTCGGTTGCGCCTGTTTATAACGTAAATGCGCCGACATATTCATCGGCACAACCGGCTTCTGGCTGTTACCCTTCAAACTATTATACTCAGCAGTTTAATAATCCACCGCAGCAGCTTGCGGCACAACCTCAGCAAGCACAGACTCCTGCGCAAACCGAAACGAAAAAAGATGAAACTAAAAAGACAGAAAAACGCAAAATTGTTCAGTTAACGGATGAATATATAAAAACACTCGAAAACTATCTGAATAATCAGGATAAAGAAGTTCGATTAATGGGCGCAAAAGAGGTAGTTGCAAGATTACAGGAAGATGATACAAGAAAAGAGGATCCTGCACTCACCGCCCTTGTAAACAAAATGCTTCAAGATCCTTATCAGCCTGTAAAAATGCTTGCACTAGGTGTTCTTGATTCAAGACAGTGCACCGGCAACGACTACACGGTAGGCGTTTTACAGAAAATGCAGTCAGGCCAGACCGGATACGGACAGGATGCTAAAGCGGCGACAAATATTCTCCTCAAAATGGCAGGAAAAACAGTAGAAAAAGAATTTGAAGTAAAAGATCAGCCAAAAAAGACCGAAGAAAAGAAGTAGGTAGAAAATGGGATTTTCAATAACAAAAATAGCATCAAATATAAAAAACAACTACGGCAAATACCTTGCAAAAACAGCAGGGGCAGCCGCCGTCGGACTTGTTGCTTATGATGCGCATATTATCGGAAAACTAAATGCCGACACCTACTCGCAAAGCCGCGAAGCAGACAGAACCGCAACCCTTGCGACAAATACGCTTTACCTCACGGATCCGAGTACAATTCAGCAAAAAGTTAAAAAGAAATTATTCAATTTTGAACTGGAAAACAATTTCTTCAATTTCTTTAATTCAGCAATCGGCTACTTTAGCGGACTCGGTGAAATGCTTGTCTCAGGAGTGGTTCCGCTTGGTTTAGGGTTAACAGCACTCCTTGCAAGCCCTAAAAAACACGGAAAAATCTGTAAAGGCGCAGGAATTGGTTTATTAATCTACGGCGGCTTTAAATTCATCCGCGACATCTTAGGCTTCGGCAGCCCGAACCCGCTCAATTCAAGGTTTAAATAGATTTTTCAGAATACTTTGCGTATAAATCAGGGCGTTTTTTCTTTGTCCGCTCTATTGATTGCTGCAGCCTAAATTCCGCAATTTCTTTATGATTACCGTTCAAGAGGACTTCCGGAACCTTCAATCCTCTGTATTCACGCGGTTTTGTGTAATGCGGGTATTCCAAAAGTCCGTTAGAAAAACTATCCTCGTCAGCGGATTCAATCTTTCCGAGGGTTCCTTCAACCTTGCGGCTCACTGCGTCAATAAGACAAAGTGCCGGAAGTTCTCCGCCGGTCAGGACAAAATCCCCGATAGAAATTTCTTTCGGCTTTATAATATCGCGTATTCTCTCATCAAAACCCTCATAATGACCGCACATCAGAACAATTTGTTCATAACTCGCAAGTTCATTAACAAGCCCGTCATTTAAAGGTTCACCCTGAGGCGAAAGCATTACTGTAATTGAATTCTCGCTTCTTCCTATACTTTCATACGCATCAACGTAAGGCTGCGCCATCAACACCATTCCTGCACCGCCGCCATAGGGCGTATCATCAACTTTTTTGTGTTTATCAAGAGTGAAATCCCGCGGGTTAATTGTATTCACTTTTATCACGCCGGCTTCCGAAGCACGCTTCATTATACTGAAACAGCAGTAACTCTCTATCATTTCAGGAAAAAGCGTCATCACATCGAAAATCATTCCAGAAGCCCTTCCAGATTATTAATTACTACTTTTTTATCTTTAATGCTTACACTTACAACAATTGCTTTCACAAAAGGCACAAGGCATATTTTTTTTGAATTTGTCTTAACAGAAAGCAGGTCGTTCGCGCCGTTATTAGAGACTCCGACGACGAATCCCAGTTTTTTATCATCAGTATCAAAAACAGAAAGTCCTACAAGTTCATCAATCAAAAATTCGTCTTCTTCAAGCTTTTCGCGAATTGTATCTTCTTCTACAAAAAGAACACATCCTTTATATTCCATAATTTCGTTTACTGAATCAATTCCCTCAAATTTCATCAAGGCAAAATTTTTATGCAAACGGGCTTGCGTAAGATTCAGCGGCAGGTATTCATTATTTTTCTGAACAAAGACTTTATCTAAAGACAGAATAAAATCTTCCTGACCTTTAGAGAAACCTACTCTTGCTTCCCCTTTAATTCCGTGGAAGTTCAATATTTTACCGACTGAAATGAACTTACTCATTTTCTTCTGCCGGTTCTTCGACTTTCTTAGGTTTTCTGCCGCGTTTTGGTTTTTCTTCCGCCGGAGTTTCAGCAGCTGGTGCCGACTCTGACGCAGCTTCTACGGTTTCAGCTTTTGCTTCTTTATTCTGGTTTTTGAATTCTTCAGGACAGTCTTCTCTTTCCTGATTCCATCGCTGCAGACCCATTTGAGAACGGATTAAGCCGATACCTACGTGAACTCTCCATTCATCCATTTTCAACTGTGCCGCAATAATCTTGTGGCAGCCGATTGGCGGCAGCGGTAATAATGGCTCATAAAGATTTTTAATTGCAAAAAGCTGATCCGGTGAAATTGCAAGTTTGCGTTTAGGGAACGGCAATTTCGGAAGCATTAATTTTTGTCTTACAAGATTAATGCCGAAAAATACTTTTCTTGGTTCAAGACCGATTTTTTCACCGATAACTTCGTGCGCGTCAGGATTTGGGAGCGGAAGCATCTGTTTATAGAGCATTTCAATCTGTTCTAATTGCTCCTTGCTTATAAGAAGCTGTTTAGGTGCTTTATTTCTTACCGGACGTTTATTCTTAAATCCGCCTTTATTAAACCCGCCCTGCTGCGGACGTCTGCTGTTATTAAATCCAGAACGATTGTAGCCGCCCTGCTGAGGTCTGTTCTGGTTATAGCCGCCTCTGTTATAACCCTGATTATCGCGTCTGTAGCCGCCCTGTTGAGGCCTATTCTGGTTATAGCCGCCTCTGTTATAACCTTGATTATCGCGTCTATAGCCGCCCTGTTGAGGTCTATTCTGATTATAACTGTTTCTGTAGCCTTGATTATCACGCCTATAACCGCCTTGCTGAGGCCTGCCTTCGCCTGCACTGTAGCTGCTATAGAACTTAGGTTGTTCAGTTTCCGTACTATATGAAGCCTGCGGAGCATCCGTAGAATATGACTGCGGAGCCGGTGTTTCTGACGGCGCATCTGCCGACGGGTTAATCATCATTTTCTTATCAGGGTACAAGCAATCGGGACAAATAACTCTTTTGGGGTTCTTTGTTTCAAATTCACGACCGCATTTGACGCACTTGTTAACATACATAATTTAAAAGCCTCTTAATTAAAAAATCATAAACATTAAAATATCAACTAGTTAAAAATTAATTACTCCTCGGTAATCCAAAAATTCAATCTACAATATACTTAATAATCTTATTATAACATAGAATGTAAATATTATCAAGTGTCTGCCGAATTATTATTTTTCGACCATAAAAGTGACAGGCCCGTCATTTATCAGGGAAACATCCATCATTGCGCGGAATTTGCCTGTTTTTACAACGAAATTCATAGCCTGTAATTTGGTTACAAAATCTTCATATAATTCGGCTGCTCTCTCCGAAGGCGCTGCGTTATCAAAACTCGGACGGGTTCCTTTTTTGCAGTCTCCGCAAAGCGTAAACTGTGAAACTACAAGGATTTCACCATTGACATCCTTTATGGAAAGGTTCATTTTTTCATTTTCATCCTCAAAAATCCGGAGCGACGAGATTTTCTGTGAAAGTTTTTCGGAATTTTCTTCTGTATCCGATTTTTCCACTCCCAGAAATATAAGAATTCCATGCCCGATTTTTGAATACAATTCACCGTCAATTGTGACAGACGCCTCTTTAACTCTTTGTATCAGTGCTTTCATTGTTTAGCCTTTCCGCTTAATTGTCCGCAGGCAGCGTCAATGTCAGTCCCGCGCTCAAGTCTTACCGTTACCTTCTTCCCTGAATGTTCCAGCAGATATTTAAACTTCATTATTGAATTGTTTGAAGGTCTTTGATAATCGTTATCCGCTGTCGGGTTATACGGAATTAAATTTACGTTGCATTTTATGTCATGCAGGTAATTCGCAAGTTCTTTGGCGCTTTCTGTTGTATCGTTTATATCTTTTATTAGAAGATATTCAATAGTAATCCTTCTACCTGTTTTTTCAACATAGTTTTTCAATGCTGCATGCAGGCTTTTCATATCGTATTTATCTTCAATTTTCATTAATTTTGAACGAATGGCATGATTTGGGGCGTGAAGCGAGATTGCAAGAGTTGACTGCATATCAAGTTCCGCAAGCTTATTAATCTGCGGAATTATGCCGCTTGTGGAAACTGTAAGGCGTCTTGCGCCGATTTGAAAGTTCTCGTTAAATATTTCCATAGCTTTTAAGACGTTATCAAGATTTAAAAGCGGCTCGCCCTGTCCCATAAATACGACATTAGTAACTTTCAAACCTGTATCCCTCTGGATTGTCAAAACCTGTTCTATAATCTCCTTATAAGAAAGATTTCTTATAAAACCGCGCTTTCCGGTCGCACAAAAAGAACAATTCACTGCGCACCCGACCTGCGAACTTACGCATGCTGTTAAATTTGCTCGGTTGTCAAAACGCATCAGAACAGTTTCAACACACTCTCCGTCAGGGTATTCCAGAAGATATTTAATAGTCCCGTCTGAACTTACCTGTTTAACCTTTATTTTTATATCGGAAACTATCGCAATCTTTTTCAGTTCCTCGCGAAATTTTACAGATAAATCCGTCATCTCATCAATTGTTTTTACTGATTTTAAGTAAATCCAGTTATGAATTTGCCTTGCACGGAACTTTGACGCGTGCAATTCGTCCGTTATTTTTTCTATTTCGGCTAAAGTTAATCCTGAAAGTATTTGCATATATTTTCCTTATAGTATTGAATAATTTCCAGCATTGAATGGAGCATTAAGGTAACAGGTTCAATTTCTTCTTTCCACTTTTTATACCCGCATGAATCCGGCAGTATACTCAACGGATTATCAGGGAAATCCCGGCAGATTTGAGGTCTGTTTTCATAATCCGAACACCTGTTATCCTTTGTTAATTTCGGACAATGATAAAAATATACATCGTCTTCCTTGTTATCCTCAAGCATCTGAATATATTCAGGGTAAACCCTGCGCGCTTCTTCCTTTGATTCATACGGTATAAAAATGCTCATAAACTGTTTTGCAAAATTATCGCCGTTTTCAGCCTTCTGTTTTAATTCTTCAGGAGAAAATTCACTGCAAGCAAGGTTACAGCAGGTGGCACAGCCGCTGCATTTGAAAGTTTCCCGATAAGCAAGCACTTCCTGAAATTTCCGGTAAATTTCCTTCGATATATCATTTTCAAACATATCCAGAACTGCAAGTTGCCACTTTCTGCCTTCAGACCCTTTTGGAAATTCATCAAATATGTCCCCCTCAACCGTTTGAGGCTTAATTTCATCCACACGGCTTTGAATTTCTTCCACTGTTTTAGAAAAAATCTCACGGTACTCTTTTCGTAAATTTTCCACTGATGAATGTAGTTTGCTCATAGTTTTATATTACCACGGATATTAAGAAGTGTAAAAAAATCTTTCAAATATCAAAAAATTTTATTTTTATAATTTAAAATATAGACGGATATGAAAGGATTTACATTATGAAGATTTCTGCAATTTCTAATATAAATTTTAAACAGGCAGCAGCACCTGAAAAAGCTGTAAATAAAGAACCAAAAGAAGAGAATAAAAACACGGGGCTTTCAAGAAACGCAAAAGTTGCAATAGGTTCAGGACTTATTGCTGCAGGATTGCTGACAGTATATTTTGTAAGCCGCAGTCCGAAAGCCGCGAAAGCTGCTGAAGAGGCAGCCTCTAACGCAAAGGATGCTGTGACAGAACAAGCACAAACGGCTGCTGAAAAAGGCAAAAATGCAGTTACTGAAATAAGCGAAAAAATTAAAACGGCGCTAAAAGATTTTAAATCTGACATCATAGACATCAAAGTATCTGCTAATGAAAAACTTCAAAACGGAACAACACGTCTTACTTATTCTGGAAAAAATGCAGAAGGACACGACATTAATGATATTCTTTTCTTTAACAAAAATGGTGAAATTACTGCACGTATGATTGAACAGATTACCCCGAATGAAACAATCAAAATCAGTTACAAAGGAAACGACAAGGCTCTCCTTGCAAAACCTGACGAAATGCCTGAAGGCCGCTATAACCCTAAATACTTCCAGCGTCAGATTACTAAATACAATATGGAAAAACACGGCAATGATAATGTTCAGGACAGCGCATTCTACTCGCAATCTACTGCCGTATTTGATAATAAAGGCAATTATCAGGATTATGTAAGAAGATATAAAACTGATGAAAAGAAAACAAAAATCAAAACAACAATTTCTTCAGGAACAGTAGACTTTAAACAAAATCCTGAAACAAAAATCCACGAATTTGACTGGAACACCAAAAAAGAATTAAACGGTAAATATATTGACTATGCATTCACAGATGACCATAAATTGAATGCTTATTTCACTCACCACTCAAGAATCAACGGTGAAGAACAAAAAAATGATAAAGTCATTTTGCGGTACAGAGGCTGGTTTGAAAAAGGTAAAGACAATTTTATAACTTACGAAACGCCGAATGAACTGCGCGGGCATGAACCTATGTTATACAAAGGTACCCCGGAGTTCAAGCCAAAAACGGAAAGTACAAAAGCTCCGGACGGAAATCCTAAGCCGGAGGTAAATCCAAAACCGGAGACAAATCCGGCTCCTGCAGCTAAAGGCGCTGTTTCAAAAGGTTTTGAACTCGGTTCTGATGAAGCCAAAGTGGAATTTGAAAAACTGGATTCCAAAATTCAGGATTACCTGAACAACTCATTTATTTCTAATTGCGATGATCCGTCGCACCGAAAGATTGAGCAGCTTAAAAAAGGCGTAACAAAAGTAACGTATTCAGGTGAATCAGAAGACGGTGAACCTTTTAGCGAAATCGTATTCTTTAACGATAAACATGACTATATCGGACAGATTAGCAAAATTAAAGAAACAAATCCTGATGCTAAAGAATTCATCGAAACAGTGACAATTAAAAACACTAAAGAACCGAAAAAAGTACGGGAACTTGTTACAACTTACGACAGTGAAAGCAGTCTTAAGAAAACACGTGTTATCACTCAGGATAAGGAAGCTATAAAAAATATAACTTACTGCTATGATTCCGAAAATAAACCTGCAGGAATAATTACGCAAGAAGACGGAAAAGCTGTATTAAAACTTCATGATAAAAAATACGGTGAAGTCTTTGATAATATTGAAGATTTGCTAAATAATACAGACAGATCACAGTTCAAAATTCTGTAGAAGATAAGTGATTAAGCAATGTGCGTCGATTTTGGCGCACATTACCCTGTTAGAGTATTAGATTCTATTTCCAAACCTAACATAAAGAGAGTCAGGTTTGGGAATTAATTTCCGTCCTTATATCGCCCCCATCCCAACCTTCCCCAAGCCGGGGAAGGAGTATTTTATGCTTAATTTTGTTATTTATCCCCTCCCCTAATCGGGGAGGGTTAGGGTGGGGAACAATGTGCTTAAATATATTACAACTTCCTATCCCGGCTTTTCAAAAGTCGGGGAAGGCGCATATTATATGGGCTTTAGTAAATTATTTCACCCACTGTTCGGGCGGGTGTGTTAACAAATAAAAAAGACGATAACAAATGTCATCGTCTTTTTTATGGTGTCGAAGATGGGACTCGAACCCACAAGGCGCTAACCACATGAACCTGAATCATGCGCGTCTACCAATTCCGCCACTTCGACATGTTATATAAATATTCAGTTTTCAAAATTTTTGTTTTAGTCTCCGTGGCGGATGTATTCTTTGCAGAATACCCTCTCGAAAAACGATACTCAATCGTTTTTCTCGGCAGAGTGCCACTTCGACATGTTATATAAATATTCAGTTTTCAAAATTTTTGTTTTAGTCTCCGTGGCGGATGTATTCTTTGCA
>CALUTK010000005.1 GCA_944323675.1 Candidatus Gastranaerophilales bacterium
AAAACTTAAACACAAAGCCAACTTTGCCGAATAATCTTTTTATGCGTGCAGATAAAATGTCCCGTTAAATTACACTCTCTCACTAAAAAATATATTAAAAACCAAAATAAAATAGCTGGGGAGAGATTCGAACTCTCGACCTCACGGGTATGAGCCGTGCGCTCTCACCAACTGAGCTACCCAGCCAAGGTTTTTCAAGTTTATTCAATTGTCAATGGCTCAGTTGCTTCGAGCGCTGCTCTCACAAATTACTTTACTGTTCGCTTCGCTCACGGGAGCTACCCAGCCAAGGTTTTTTCAAAATTTATTTAATTATCTACCCGCTCAGCTGCTTCAGCACCTGTCCGAGCCGACGGCTTTTATTCTCGCACAAAAGTTTTTTAATTTCAAGCACTTTTTATTGGGATATGTATACAAGTTTACACTAAAAAACGCAGAAATGTCACCCCTGAAATAAATTCAGGATGACAAAATTTTTGGTTCGCTTTGCCAAACAAGTTCAGCATGACAGTTTGCGCATATTTAGTGTAAACTGCGATATAAATCCCTTTTTATTTAACAAATTTTTGCTATATAATTAAGTTATATGATTAAAGATTTGACCAAGGGGGAGCCGTTAAAGTTAATACTTATTTTTTCTGTGCCGCTTTTAATCGGTAATATTTTTCAGCAATTATATAATATTGCTGATCTTGTTATTGTCGGGAGGCTTTTAGGTGTCGAACCTTTTGCTGCGGTCGGGGCGGTGGCGCCTTTATTTTTTTTCATAATGTTTGTAATTGTCGGATTTACTAACGGGTTTGCTGTTGTGACAGGGCAGAGATACGGTGCGAAAGATTACGACGGGGTTAGAGATTCTGTTGTTGTGTCTACTATCTTAAGCACAGTCGTTACTTTGATTTTTTCAGTAGTCTGCACGATTTTCATGAACCCGATTTTACACTGGCTGAATGTCCCGCAGAATATTTATCATAATGCGTACTGGTACATTGAAATCGTTGTAATCGGGCTGATTACGGCAACTTTTTATAATCTTCTGGCGGGAGTTATCAGGGCGCTCGGGGATAGCAAGACGCCTTTGTACTTTTTAATTCTGGCTTCTGTTGCGAACATTCTTCTTGCGCTTTTGTTTATCAAAGTTTTTAATATGGGAGTGCCGGGGTCTGCTATTGCGGTTAATCTTTCGCAGGCACTTTCGGTAATTTTATGTTTATTTTTTGTAAAGTATAAGTTTCCAATATTGCATTTAAAGAAAAGCGATTGGCTTATTAAATTTGATAAAAAGTTTTATGATTCCCTGTATGAACACTGGCGGATAGGGTTTCCTATGGCGGTACAGTTTTCTATTATCGGGATAAGCATAATTATTATTCAGAGTGTTTGTAATACTTTCGGGTCAAATGTAATTGCGGCACTAACCGCGGCGCTTCGAATTGAACAGATTGCGACGCTACCTATGATGTCTTTCGGGGTGGCGCTTGCTTCGTATGTTGCGCAAAACTTTGGTGCAAGAAAATTTAAACGTATCAGACTCGGGGTTATAAAAACTTCGACTATTAATATTGTTTTGAGTATTTTGATGGCTCTTGTAATGAGGGTGTGGGGCACTGATATTATCGGCGCTTTTATTGGTACAGCAACCGAGGAAATTATTGATATTGCTCATCATTACCTTTTGATAAGCACTGTATTTTATTTTTTCCTGGGGCAGATTTTCATATACAGAAATGCACTGCAGGGTATGGGAGAAACAATGTTTCCGTTGTTTGCCTGTATCGCAGAACTTGTAATGAGGTCATTTGCGGCAGTATATCTTGCGATTAAATTCGGGTATATCGGCATGTTTTATTCGGGCCCTATCGCGTGGATTAGCGCTTCTGCCGTGGTATTTATCGGGTACAGGGCAAGCATTAAACATATTGTCTTTAAAGTAAGAGAAAAATTACACAGTTCACGGCTTGCATAAAAAAATATTTTATGACAAAATGGCGACAAATACAGTGTACTAATGGTAAAGGAGAAGTGGTTATGTCAACATATATAGAAGATATTTATGCACGTCAGATATTAGATTCGCGCGGGAATCCAACGATTGAGGTAGATGTAAAGCTTACAGACGGTAAAATAGGAAGGGCAGCGGTACCATCAGGTGCGTCCACGGGGATTTTTGAGGCACTGGAACTTCGTGACGGCGATGAACACTGCTATCTGGGTAAAAGTGTTATGAAGGCGGTTAATAACGTAAATAACATTATTGCGCCGGAACTTATCGGTGAAAAAGCAAGCCATCAGCGCGAAATTGACACATTTATGATAGATATGGACGGCACGGAAAATAAATCCAAACTCGGTGCTAATGCGATTTTGGGAGTGTCGCTCGCTTGTGCAAAGGCAGCGGCTAACGGTTATGATATGGCGTTATACAGGTATTTGGGCGGAATTAACGCACTTACCCTCCCTGTTCCGATGATGAATATTATAAACGGCGGCGCTCACGCTGATAACAATATTGATTTTCAAGAATTTATGATTGCGCCTGTCGGGGCTAAAAACTTCCAGCAGGCAATCCAGATGGGTTCTGAAGTTTTTCATACCCTTAAAAAGGTTCTCCACGAGCGCGGACTTGCAACCTCTGTCGGGGATGAGGGCGGTTTTGCGCCGAACCTTCAATCCAACGCGGAAGGCATTGAAGTAATCTTAGAAGCCATAAAACGCGCCGGATACAATACTGACCAGATTAAAATATGCCTTGATGTTGCCTCATCCGAATTCTATGAGGATGGAATTTACAGGCTTAAAGGTGAAGGGAAAGACCTGACACCTGATGAAATGGTTGACTTTCTTGAAGAATGGGTAAATAAATATCCGATAATTTCAATAGAGGACGGCATGGCTGAACAGGATTGGGACGGATGGAAAAAGCTTACGGATAGATTAGGCAAACGCTGCCAGCTTGTCGGGGATGATTTGTTTGTGACAAATACCCGTCGTCTTGCGGAAGGTATCCGCCGCGGAGTGGCAAATTCCATTCTGATTAAGGTAAACCAGATAGGAACCCTTACAGAAACTCTGAATGCTATTTCTATGGCAAATGCTGCAGGTTACACAGCTATTGTCTCTCACCGTTCCGGAGAAACTGAGGATACGTTTATTGCAGACCTTGCGGTTGCCACAAACTGCGGTCAAATTAAAACAGGTTCAGCTTCTAGAACAGACAGAATGGCTAAGTACAATCAATTAATAAGGATTGAACAAAAGCTCGGATCTGCCGCAAAATATTTAGGAATTCAGGCCTTTAACGGACAAAAGTAAAAGTGAATAGTGAGGGGTAAATTATTCAACAAAAAGTTGGATGATGAGCTTTGGAGTGTAAATATCGGAAAGCCTGCTCACCCAAACCCTCAGCCCAAGGCATACAGGGTCACTCGCTTCGCACAGCTCAGCGGTGCCCTTTGTATCCCGCAAGGGGAGATGGAAGAGAAGTCATTGCGAGCTATAGCGAAGCAATCCAGCTTTTACCTCACTTGGTATACTTATGCGGGCAACTTCACCCCTTGCCCTTAAAAGCGTGAGGGTAGAAAAACAAACCGCTCAACTTGATTCCTGCTGCACGGCTAACTTAATTGAATCTAACGCCTTTTTGTCTAAACACTCCGGTATCTTATCTTATTTGAGCACTTCTATAAAATCATAATCAGTTAAATAAGGCAGGTGTGCTTCCGTAATCAATTCACCCGGCAAAAGAATTGCAATCCCCGGCGGGCATTCTGCAATAACTTCGGCGGCAATTCTGCCGACTGCAAGGTCTTTCGGAATTGTTTCCTTTGGTGAATAGTAAGCTTCCCTGAGGCTCCTTTTTATAACAGGAGTAAGCATAGGCATATGCTTTTTCTTTTCAAGATAGCAGATATCTGAATAGTGCGCCTGATCAATTTTTCTGAGGCACTTAACAAGATATTCCATATCCGCTCTGGTGTTGCCTATGTTGGATAAAAGCAAAAGTCCTGCGTCAGAAGCACTTTCAACTTCTATATTAAAATCTATTTCAAGGATTGATTCAAGACGTTTGCCGGAAAGTCCGTCTGCCCTGATAAAAACTTTTGTTACATCTGTAAGATAGCCGAAATCAGGTTTTAAGTCGTGAATATGCTCCATTTTTTCTATTTCGCGGCGGAGATATTTTGCGTTGGAGATTGCGCGTTCAAGAAGTCTTCTGCCTCTTGCACTGTCAAGGTTTGCGCGTGCGGCATCAAGGCTTGCAAGAAGCATTAGAGATGGACTTGTCGTATGAAGAAGTTTTAAAGCTTTTTCTACAGCGTCAACATCAATGAGAGAATCTTCCGCAATATGCAGCATAGAACTCTGGCTCATACTTCCGCCTGTTTTGTGAAGAGAATGAACAACAGCATCAGCGCCTAATTGCAAAGCCGGCGTCGGGAGGTGTTTACTGAAATTCCAGAGGCAAGCGTGAGCCTCATCAACAATCAAAGGTACGCCGTAGCGTTTACATACAGCGGAAATTGATTTAATATCAGAGACAACGCCCTCATAAGTCGGATTCGTAATCCAGACCATGGAAACATCATCGTTGGTTTTAAGCATTTCTTCAACGCTTTCGGGGGTGACATTTCCCCAGATACCCCATTCTTCGAAGCGTTCAGGAATAAGCCAGAGAGGTTCCGCACCAGATATAATCATGCCTGTCAAAACAGAACGGTGACAGTTTCTGTTAGTAATAATTTTCTGGCCTTTTTTTGTTAACCCCATTGCAAGGGCAAGGTTTCCTGCAGTAGAGCCGTTGAGTAAAAAGAATGTCTTTTTAGCACCGAAAGCTTTTGCCGCAAGTTCCTGAGCCTCTTTTATAGGCCCCGTTGCAGGGTGAAGGGTTCCGAGGTTGTCAAATTCATCGGTCGTATCTATGCACAGAGCTTTTCTGCCTATAAGTTTTTTAAATTCAGGCAGTGACCCGTTTCCTTTTGTGTGACCCGGAATATGAAACTGATAAGAGGGGTTTTCATACGCTTTTTTAAGGGCTTCTACAATAGGGGCTTGTACTTTTGTAGCTTTAACATTCTTTGTTACATTTGTCATAATAAAACTATACTATAAAAAAAATTTTTTTTGCAAGCTTTTTGTGATATAATTAATATTTGTGAACCGTATTTTTAAAATAATAATTATACTATCAGTTATTTTAAGCGCAGGCCCTGCATTTGCGCTCACAGAAAAACCTGCTGTGCCGAAAAGTCAAGTTGAAGATGCAATCCACCTTCAGCTTGAAGAAGATGCCATGAAAAATCCGGTACAACATGATGAAGAGGAAGAAAAAAATTCGGAAGATGTCGATCTGGAAGGAGTTGAAGACGAACTGCCGGAAAATAATGCAGAATTGCTGAAACCCGTTAAGAAGCCGCGTTTAGGGATTCCAAGCGAGGTTGAAGATAATATAGAGGCCGAATTTTCTTTGTTTGACAATTTTAACCTAGATGAAATTTTCGACAAAAACCACGATAATGTAATTGATGAAGATACTCTTATGGGGCGTCTATACCATAGAAAAATAACACGGACAGATGTCCCGACATATCTTTTACGGGAAGAATTAACATTTCGGCCGAAAAAAGGCCCTGTCAGCAAAATGCAGTTTTACGGTGCATATCAGGGAAGTCTCGCCTCAGGCTGGCAGGGTTCGGATTATGACTTTAACTATGAAACAGGATTTTTCCAGATAGGAGCACTCGGCAAATTCCGCCATACAAATAATGACTTTAAAATTTTATTAAATCCGCGTCCGCGTGACGGGTTAAATTATATGCAAAATTTCGTAGCAGACGCCTATATAATTAACAGCAGCATTCCGCACCATAAAATAGTTGTCGGGTATTCCAGAAATCAGGTAGGAAAAGAAGGGGGTTCCAGTTCTTATATTCTGCCGTTTGTTGCGCGTTCGCAAATTGCCCGCACTTTCGGAAACACAAGAGCGCTCGGGGTTCGTTTAATCGGGAATTATTCGCTTATTGACTACAACTTTGCCCTCAATAGTTCCGACAGATTTTTCCGCGACTGGTTCCCGGGAACTGAATTCACCGGCTGGGTTGATTTCAAACCGCTTGGAAAAACCGACGGACGATACGGTAAATTAATTATCGGCGGCGGTCTGAACGCAGGTCATAACAAAACTGACTACGCCGTCGGCAGCTTCTACGTCGGCTACAAGTATAAAAAACTCTGGACAAATATGGAATATGCAATAGCTGACGGCTATAACGGATTTAACATAAGTTCTGACAAGGCTCAGGGCTTTAACTACACAATAGGATATAAAATTGTCCCGCAGCTTCAGCTAATTGCACGCTATGACTACTTCGACCCCAATAGAGATATCGCTGACAATAACCGCCGCGAGTACACCGCAGGGATTAACTATTTTATAAAAGGACAGGCTGTAAGATTGATTATGAACTATGTCTACTGTCAGAATGATGCCGCACCGGACAGCCACAGGGTAATATTTGCAACACAGCTTCTTCTCTAACTCTAATCCGTTCCCGCCGTTTTTTTACACAAAAATGGCTGGACATTTTAAGCCAGCCATAAAACGTGTGAGTAAATTTTGTATATTTATAAGTCTCTCTTATGCTACAGCAACGAGGTTATCAAAATCTTTGACAGTACCTGCTCCGATACGTTCTTTCTGTTCAGGAGTAGCGTTTGCAATGTAAGCAAGAGTCTTTGGTGATAAGAATTGACCTATTTCAGGGTCTACACCATCATATATTCCGAATTCTTTATTTAATGCCTGAAAATCTGCACTTGCATAAAGTTCTGCAGCTCTTGCTGCCGTTGCTTTTTCAGTAGTATCAACTTTTCCGGCGTTTGTAAGGTGCAGGCCTAAAATCGCATTCATATCAAGGTTCAAATTCGTTTTATCAACCTTTGCGGCGTCTGCGGCAGCCGGTGTTTGACCTACCGGAACATCTTGTTTTGCTCCTGTTTTAGCGGCTTCTTCTTTGTCGACTTTCTTTCCGCCGAACAAATATCCGTTTACATTTCCTAAATTTCCGTTTAATCTGTCAACCATGATTCTTTCTCCGTTATTTACTCACATTCTCTTAATCGACATATCACTGATTAATCTTTAATGATTAATATGATTTTCTTCCATTTTTGTAACAATTATTTACATAAGTTCCTTTGTATAATTTTCCTATTTTTTCTCTGGTACTTATATAAAGTATTTTCTTATTTAAAAATTGCGTAAACCATATATAAAATTTACATAACCTTAACATTTGTTTACATACATGTCAAAGCCTGCGTCAGGCAGAATCAGCTTATAACACGCGTTTTTCGAAATATTCAATAGTATATTTATAATATATATATATTAATACTTAATGAGGAAAAAAATCTTTTGAAGTGTCCAAACCGGTTGGCAAAAACATTAAAGCTTTTAGGTGGATTTGACGCAAAACCGCGGGATAAAATGGCAGAAAATAGCCCCACAATGGTGGGGCATATTGAACGTGGTGAAAAATTTCCGATTGTCGAAACTCTTGCAGCTATTGCCAAAGCCTTAAATATTGACCTTTATAAGCTTTTTATTTTTGAGGACTAGGGCAAAATACAAATTTTTCCATGGCCTTTACAAATCCGTCGTTTTCTACGGTATCTGTAATGAAATCGGCGCAGGCCTTAAGTTCCGGTGTTGCATTGCCCATTGCGACTTTTATTCCGCCGGATTTCAATAGTTCTATGTCATTATCCTGATCGCCTATTGTTAAAATTTCTTCCTGCTTTATCCCCCATTCCTTTGCCAAGAATTCAACCCCGCGTGATTTTTTTGCATTGGGGCTTCCAATTTCACAAAAATATGGTGTTGATTTGACTATGTATAAATCAGGATAGGTTCTGTGGAGTTCTTCCACCCAGCCGGTAACCCTTTCCGCATCGTTATAATCTATTGCAAGAAGTTTGTTAACGTTATGAATATCTAAATCATCAAACGAACATACATTATAGGTTACGAATTTTCCGTCTGTATATCTTTTTACAAAATCATTATCTTTTTCAACATATAGTTTATCGTCAAGATAAAGATTGAGGTGGACATTATTTTTGCGCGCCCAGTTGATAATCTTTTTTGCGTAATCATCAGGCAGATTCTCCTGATAAAGAGTTTTTCCGCTAAAATCCTTTATTAATCCGCCCTGATAAGACACAATAGGGGTTGTAAGCCTTAATTCAATAGCAATTGGGGCTGTCGCGCAATGCATTCTGCCAGTCACAAGCACTACTTTAATCCCCTGCGCTGTCATTTTTTTTATGCAGCTTCTGACATTATCAGAAAAACCTGTATCCCATTTAACAATGGTTCCGTCAATATCGGTTGCAACCATTTTAATCATAAAACGCCCTCATAATAGCGCAAACAGTTTTAGCGTCTGAAATTTCACCGGATTTTACTTTCTGAATAAATTCATCAAGCGGGTATTCTAAAGCTTTCAACACCTCGCCGTCGTCAGGGTGTTCGCCGACGAATTCCAGATCTGCTGCGAGATAAAGATACAACTTTTCATCGCTATAGCCGGGTGATGTGTAAATAAATCCGAGAGATTTCCAATTTGAAGCTTTGTAGCCGGTTTCTTCTTCAAGTTCTCTTTGAGCGGCAAAATCAGGATTTTCGCCCTTTTCCAGTTTGCCTGCCGGAAGTTCAATAATAGTTTCTTTTAGCGGATACCGGAACTGTTTCACTGCAAGTATGGTATTTTTGTCTTTGAGGGCTGCAATTACGACACCGCCGGAATGGTGTACAATTTCACGCACTGATTTCTTGCCCGTGGAAATCTCAACATCATCACGGCAGACCTTCATTATCTTTCCGTCATAGATGCATTCAGAGCTTATGGTTTTTTCTTCAAAATTCATACTAACCCTCTTTACTGATAGTTTAACATAAAAATACAAAAAGGGCGGGACTTTATAAAAAGCCCCGCCCTTTCAACTCTGTCCGGAGGAAGATTACTTAACAGTCAATTTCTTAACTGATTCTTTTTCAGCATAACGTTTAGGTGCGTGAATTTTTAATACGCCGTGTTCAAGTTTTGCTTCAGCCTTGTCAATATCAATCTCTTGAGGGAAATATACCGTTCTTGAAAATTCGCCGTATCTGAATTCTGATTTCTTGTAACCTTTTGCATCCTCTTTGGATTCTTCTTCTTTTTTAGCATTGATTGTTATTGAGTTTTTCTCAATGTCTATATCCAGATCCTCTTTCTTAACGCCCGGAAGTTCAGCGCGTACCTCGTAATCCTTTTCCTTTTCCGTAATTTCTACAGGCATTGAAAGTTTGTCAATATCTTCCTCATAGGCATAATCCGGATAATAATTGTCAAAATGTCTGCTTAATATTGAATTAATTTCATCATTAACCGATTTTATAAAATTGTCCGGTGCTTTCTTTACTAAAAATCTCATATTTAACACTCCTTTCAGTTTATATCTGACCGGTCTGCCGGATCATTTATTTTTATGATTCTCATCAACCACACTTATATTATTTACCATTTTTAGCGGAAACCTTATTTTATTAACCAAAATTTAACAATCATTGAATTGGCTTGTTTACGTATCCCGAACATCACCACTTGCAAAATTTTTCTGTTTGGTACACAATATTCAGCGGAAAGAAGGCGATTTGTATGCATATACCCCGTATTAAAGGTGCACAGGTCAGAGGTGCATTACATCATTTAAAAACAGCTTGCGCAAACAAAGAACACGCTGCGAAAAAAATGCTGCCGGGTTTACTATTATGCGCCCAATCAATTACCATGCCTGTTCAGGCACCCGGTGTTGCCAGAATACTAAAACCGCTTGAAAAAGATGTTTTTGAAAGTTCAGAATTTAAATTCAGACAAATAAAATATATGATTGGAAGAATTCTGCCTGACGTATCTGATGATTTTGTCTCAGGGATTATAGAAACATCCGAGGCGGTAAAATGTAATCCGGAAGATTTGACGGCTCTGCTGTTTAAAGAGTCTCAATTTAAACCGAATGCCAGAAACGGCAGCTTCGGCGGTATCGGACAGATGAACGGAACCTCTTTAAAACTTAGCATAAGACATGCTTCTGATGATAAAAATGCAAAAAAAGGGATTAAAAATATTGTGCTTGAAGGCTTTTTAAGACTGCCTAGAGAACAGCAGATTCCTTATGTAAGAAATTACATTCTTGCAACAAAAAAAGCTTATATAAAAGATATGGATAAACACTTGAGCGGCGGTGAATTATACGGACTATTCTACACTCCGGGAAGAATTAACAAAAGATTTCTCACAAGTGCAAATGATCCTGCAACCGCAAGTATGTATTATTCAAACAGAATGCTTGATTACGATAAAGATTTAGTAATCACAAAAAAAGATTTGCAGAATATTCTGGACGATGTTAAATCTTATGACTTAAACGTACACCTTGCGAAAAAGTAGGAGGCTGTTTATTTGCCGTTTCTGTAACCGATGCCCGCACGATAACCCGAAATGGAATACATAAGAGGAAGCGCCGGTTCTATCCATTTTAATCCTGACATAACAGCAACAGTTGCTATATCGTCCGTGTGCAGACCAATATCCAACGCTTCAGGCTTCCTTTCGTCAAACAGATGTTTCTGCTTTGATTTATTGCGGGGCCCGTGTTCAAACATAGGGTTTATAATCTTGTTCCCTATAAGGTTTGCAATTGCGCTGCCTCCAATGACACCTGTCATCAAAATTCCGGTAACCATCGCGCACGCTCTTGCAGCTTTTGACCTCACATTACATTTTTCCATAATGCCAAGTGCGGCACCTGCGCCTATGTTACATAAAAAAATATTTGCAAGATACTGATACGAACCTTCTTTAATCTTATCTGGAATACGATTTTTCCACTTGCGCAGAGTAAGACTGTCCCCCGCAATCCCGCCCGCAATTCCCCCAAGTACAGGAATTAATCCAAATACCGAAAGCCTGCCGATTTCTGAAAAGATTTCTTTTGAATCTATATTTTCAGGATCCGGAATTAATTCTTTAAGCAGCTTTTGCCCTTCATAATTTTTATCAAATTGTTTGAATAGAAATTTTACCTCTTTAAACTTTAAAATATTTTCTTTTGCTTTATCTAAAATCTTTTTTGTTTTGTCATCAGTCATGTTTTGATGCTGAAAACGGTTTATTATACCGGAAGCCTGTTTTTGCAGCTCTTTTAATGACTTTGCAGCATTGTCGGAATGTTTAAAAAGAATACCTGTAATTTTGGGTGCAGCAAGCGCTGAAGCAATTGTGGAAGCCATTGTTATTCCGGTTCTGAGTAATGTTTTGCGGCGTTTATTCTCCGGAGCCTGAACAGTTTCTTTTATTACATACGCTCCGCCTGCCGAGGTTAAAAGCCACGGCACGGCACTGTTAAATCTGGCGACCAGCATTGGCTGGTCGAGAAATTTACCTGCTATTTTCAATGTGTTCATTGTTATTTTTCTCTGTAGTATTCCTTAAATTTTTCTGTATATTCGGGGTGCGCTTTATGAAAATCTTTTAATGCGGCGAATCTTTCCAAAACCTCACCGGAGATTATATGCTCTATTTTGCAGGCTGTCTGCGCTGAAATAGAATGCTCAAGCCCCATTATTTCCTCAAAAAAATATTGAAGCGTATTGTGTTTGTTTATAACATCAAGTGCCTGCTCTGTACCTTTTGGGGTTAGGGAAATCACATCGTATCTGCCGTAATTTATAAGCTCTCTATCAGCAAGCCTTTTGAGTGCCTCACTTACGGAAGCCCTGCTTACACACAACTCCCTTGATATATCAATTGCGCGAACTTTATTATTTTTATCCAGATAGTTGTAGATAACCTCAAGGTAATCTTCCAAACTGGAAGTCAATTTTTCCTGCATAAATTTCTCTCCGAAAATTGTTATGATATTATTGTAAGGCAAGCCTAACAAATTGTCAAGACCATTTTATTTATCCAGCGGAGATATTGTGACATCACTAATCTTATTTCCTGAAACAGCTGTGAGCATAAAATTTTGCCGGAATACGCAGGAGTAAGAATCCGCGGCTTTTTGCTGAAGCTTTATTTCTGCTTCGTATTCTGTCCAGAATTTGTAGAAATCTTCAGCAGTGTGAAATTCTCTGTCATATCGGGCAGATAGAGCTTCAAAATCTCTTTGTTTCATTTCCTCTATATCAAGCCCGCATTCAGCTGTATCAAAGGCTGCGGCAACAAAATTTCCGCTGTGAGAGATACTGAAAAATATCCCGCCGTTTTTGAATTTCGGTTTATCATTTTCTATAACTATTTCAGTGTCAGCAAGACCGTATAACTTTTTTGCCGCGGTTTTTACAAGGAAGCGTCCAACTGCAAACTGAGTAAATCTTTTAAAAGACTTAAATTCCCTGCCCTCTGCGTATCTCCGTAAAAAATCAGTATCGCGGATTTTTAAAAATTCATCTGTATTTATGTAATAGATTTCCATAGCAACATAATACTATAAATATCCAGAATAAAAAGCTTGTCCGATTTCTCAAACAAGCGCAATCAATAGTGTTAATAATATGATAAACAATAAGTTAGGATTTTTTCATATCAACAATTTTATTTTTTCTATTCAAATATCTTTCGCACTGGCGGACTTTATCGTAACCCAGCATTATTCCGAGCATAAAATCTTCCTGCGGCGTTTGTTTGTTTAACAGTGGATTTAAAGTTTTTACAACATCTATACACGGTTTGTCGCCGAAATACACGTTTATCTTGCCGTTGCCAACATCGTGTATTACATAATCTATATGTTCATTGTGAAGCCGTTTTTCAATTGTGTTACGATACTTATCTTTCTCCGTTGTCAGAATAAGATTTCTTATACCTTTTTTATATTCATAGATATGATGGTGAAATACGCGCAAGTCTGCATATTCAGCTTTTACAAACCCCGGTTCCGCAGCGCGGGAAGTGCCGAAAGGAAGAGTGTCAGCGCTACGGTATAAATTTCTATACAGACTTACGGTATTTACTCTCATGGTTTTCCTTTATTTGTTAGAGTAACCTAACAAATCTATTGTAAGGCATGCCTTACAATTTGTCAACCCTTTTTATTTTTACCCATTAAAAGGCAGGGGGGGGGGCGGTTTAACTTTTTCATCTTTCTTTTAATTAAACCTGTTGTTTATGATTTTACAAAAATTGTTACGTTGTTGCCTTGAAATTTTTAATGGTATAAAATACTATTAATATACATTGATTGGGGAGGGGCATATTTCAATGCCGGAATTAGCAAAAAATTACGCTAAACGTGAGCGTTACTATTACGGAAACATATATAACCACACAACGGTAAGGCCTTTAAGACAGGAAGGAAACCCGTTTGCGGCACCGTATCCGCAGTCTGTACAAAAATTAAGACCACGACCAAAAGTTAATCATAAAAAGGTTAACCGTTTTAATTTAATACATAGATGTATTTCTATAGCTGTAATGCTTGCAATCGGCTGTACAGTATTGCCGTTCGGATTTAATAGAGTAACAAAATCAATGATTTTTAAATCCCCATACCCCGAGGTTAAATCCGATTTTAAAAATGAAGGATACCCGACAATCGGATATTTAAATAACCATTTATTCAATAATATTCCGCAGTTCAGAGGGGCTCAAATAAAAAAACCTCTGATGACCCCTTTAGTTGAAAATGCGCATATGGTCGGGATAGAAAACGGTATTAAAAGCCTGATGGCTCAGTATCCGACAATTCATCCTTCTGTCTTTGTATGGGATTATGATACCGGACATTTTGCTGATATTAATGCATCAGAACAGTTTTCTGCGGCAAGCATTATAAAACTTCCTGTGCTGTTGCAGCTTTTCCGCTCAATTGAGGCGAAACAGGTTTCTTTATATGATGAAATGACGTTGACGGATTATTATCGGGCAGAAGGCTCGGGCGGATTGCAGTTCAAGGCGGAGAATTCTAAATATACTCTTGATTATCTGGCACGCGTAATGATTACTGATTCCGACAATTCCGCAACTAATATGATTATGTCGAAACTCGGCTCTATGACAGATGTTAATCAGGGGATAAGAGATTGGGGGATTAAACATACCCATGTAAAAACATGGCTTCCGGATCTTGGAGGGACAAACCATACAACAGCAAGAGATCTGGCGACAATGCTTTATAATATTGAGAACCCTGAATTCTTAAGTATGTCGTCAAGAGAAAAGATTTTTGATTATATGGGGCATGTAAAAAATAACAGACTTATACAGGCTGGGCTTGGTCCGGGAGCGTCATTCCTCCACAAGACCGGAGATATAGGTAAAATGCTCGGGGATGCCGGAATTGTTTACGCACCGGACGGGAAAAAATACATTGTGGTAATTCTTGTAAACCGCCCGTACAATTCAGTTGCCGGAAAAGATTTTATAGTCCGCGCGTCTGAAATCATTTACAACTATATGGTGAAATAATGCTTTCGGACATATTAGACGGAAAATGTTTTAAACTTGTGTGCGGTGCAGGTAATGAGGACGCCGCGGAGGTTGAAAAACTTGTTAAGGTGTATTATGAAGCGGGCTGCCGATTTTTTGACCTTTCAGCCAAACCGGAAATAGTAGACGCTGCAAAACGCGCATTAAACGGACAGGAGGCATTCATTTGTGTAAGCGTCGGGATAAAAGGCGACCCGCACGTTAATAAAGCCCGTATTGATTATGAAAAATGCGTTGGCTGCGGCAAGTGTGATGAAATTTGTCCGCAGGGAGCAATTAAATATCATAAAGTCAAAACCGTCCGCTGTATAGGCTGCGGCAAGTGTGCAAAAGTCTGTTCAAAAGGTGCCGTTTCTTATGTTTCGCAGGAAGTTGATTTGAGGGAAGTTCTGCCGCCTTTGATTGAAAAAGGTATTGATTGTATTGAACTTCACGCAATGAACGACAACCAAGCAGAAACTATGGAAAAATGGGCTTATATAAATGAAGTTTTTGACGGAATGCTTAGTATCTGCACGGCGCGGGGCAAGTTAAGCGATGAAAAAATGATATCTCAGATAAAAGAGATGATTGCGCTGCGCAAACCAATGACGGCAATAGTTCAGGCTGACGGATTCCCTATGAGCGGCGGAGAGGATGATTATAAAACGACTCTGCAGGCGGTTGCAACAGCAGAACTTGTTCAGAATGAAAAACTGCCTGTCTATATAATGCTCTCAGGCGGCACAAACAGTAAAACGGCAGAACTTGCACATCTTTGCGGAATAAATTACCACGGAATAGCAGTCGGAACTTTTGCAAGAAAGATAGTGAAAAAATACATTGAGCGGGAAGATTTTTTAACCAACGAACGGGTTTTTACAGAAGCAGTTGAGGCGGCAAAAAGTCTTGTAAAATGTGTTTAATTATACTCTGTAAAATCAAATATTTTACTGAGCGGTACGTCTAAAATAGCACAAAAAGCTGTATCAGTTTTTTTAGACTTATATAGCGTTCGACACGTTCAACAAGTCCGATAAACTTTGAATTAACGTCCAATAGTTCGGAAAGCTTTTCCTGTGATAAATTTTTCGCAAGACGATATTTTTTGATATTTTTACCTAACTTTATGTATGTCTCTCTTTCAAAATCCATACTACTAAGTTATTGCATATACTTAAGGAGCACCACCATCAGAAAAGCACCATTAGTATTAAAGGCTAGAACTTCGTCGCTTCGCTCCTTGCAATTACTCTTCTTCCTTCTCCGCTTGCGGGCATTGTCAGCTCTTCAAAGCAATAAATTTTTAATTTTTATCCTCCCCTTGAGACTCTGGCGAACAAAACGGGATTGCTAAACAATACAAAGCAAGTAACCATGTATGCCTTGTGCTGATGGTACCCGCCCGGCCATTAGCGGGGACAGGCGGGCGGATGAGGGGTAAACGTCATTCTGAGGTACAATAAATCGGGCGTTTAAATGATTGCGGATATAGAGGAGTCGGGTAGAATTTATAAAGGCGGCTTTGCGTCCGAACCTGAGTAATAAAAAGAACGCCGCCGGATTAGAGGTAAATTATGGAATTATCCGAACACGTCCAGTATATTATTCATTCAGCAAAAACTATAGTTTATGCAAGGGATTATGATGCGGTTGAACCCGATCATATAATGCTTGCGCTGTTTATGGACGAGAATGATTTACCGAAAATTATATTAGAAAAAATCGGGCTGAATAACCCGCGTCTAATCCGTGATTTTAGTGCAAATATTCCCAAACGCAAAGGTCATGCACCCCAGCGGAGTCAGGATCCTCCGCTGTCTCAGCGAACGATTTCGCTTCTTGAGTCTGCAGAAAAAGAGGCGCTTTCCTATGGCGATACTGTTGTGAGTATTGAGCATATTTTCCTTGCGCTTTTTAAGACTCAATCCGCTGTGATGGAATATGTATTTAAGCAGTACAGCGTAAAACAGCGGGAACTCTATGCGAAGATGAAAGATGTCATAGACGGCATGGAAACTGTGGATATTGCAGACGGAAAAGTTGTGGAAGCTTCCTCAAAAAGTTCTGCCCCGAAAACCTCCGGTACAGACGGCGATAAAAAAGATGAGGATGTAAACCCGCTTGAAAAATATACAACAGACCTCACGGCAATTGCCGCAGAAAATAAACTAGACCCCGTAATTGGCAGAGATGATGAAATAAGACGGGTAATTCAAATTCTTAACCGCCGCTCAAAGAATAACCCCGTGATAGTCGGGGAGCCCGGGGTCGGAAAAACTGCCGTTATAGAAGGACTTGCACAGAGAATTATCAAAGGCGACGTTCCTGAAAGTTTAAAAAATGACAAAATTCTTTCGCTTGATTTAGGCGCGCTTCTTGCAGGCGCATCATACCGCGGTGAATTTGAAGAACGTTTAAAGAGTGTTTTAAAAGCTATTGAAGAAAAGACCGACGATTTAATGCTGTTTATTGATGAAATTCATACGATAATGGGAATGGGCGGTTCAGACGGATCCGTTGATGCGGGGAATCTTTTAAAACCGATGCTTTCCCGCGGCGTTATACGTGTAATCGGTGCAACAACGCTTGATGAATATAAAAAATACATAGAAAAAGATAAAGCCCTCGAGCGCCGCTTTCAGCCAGTAATCGTTGATGAACCTTCTATAGAAGCTGCGATAAGTATTCTCCGCGGCTTAAAAAATAAATATGAGGTTTTCCACGGGATAAAAATTCTTGATGAAGCGATTGTTCAGGCGGTAAAGCTTTCTGATAGATACATCCCTGACAGATACCTGCCTGATAAAGCCATCGACTTGATTGATGAAGCTGCGTCATCATTGAGAATGAATATTGATACACTTCCTGAAGATATTGACAGTTTTTCGCGTGAAAAATTCCAGCTTGAAATTGAGCGCAGCACCCTTCTGGAAGAAAAAACAAAAGAAGCGGAAAGTAAAATTAATAAGATTAATAAAAAAATAGAAAATCTAGATGCAAAAATAAATAAACTCCGCACCCAGTGGGAGCAGGAAAAGAAGGTTATAAATTCTGCTACTACCGTCAAAAAAAATCTGGAAATTTTAAAATCGCAAATGGATATCGCGCAGAAAAAAGGACAGGTCACAACGGCGCTGGAAGCAAAATATAAACAAATGCTTGCAATGGAGCAGAAATTAAAGGATTTACAATCCGATAAATCAAAAAAACATCTTATAAAAGAATACCTTGACGGTGACGATATTTCACAGATTATTGCAAAATGGACAGGGATTCCGACAACGCGTCTGGTGGAAGATGAGTCCAAAAAATTATTGCAAATGGAAGATTACATCCACGCCCGGCTGATAGGTCAGGATGAAGCTGTCAAAAAAATTGCGAATGCAATCCGGCTTTCGCGCTCAGGCTTACGTGACAATAAACGCCCTATAGGTTCCTTTCTTTTTCTTGGGCCGACCGGTGTAGGGAAAACGGAACTCGGCAAAACCCTAGCTGAATTTCTTTTTAACGATGAAGATGCGCTTATCCGTATAGATATGAGTGAATTTATGGAAAAATCCGCAATCTCGCGTCTGACAGGTGCAACAGCGGGGTACGTGGGCTATGAAGAGGGCGGGCAGTTGACAGAAGCCGTCAGGAGAAAACCTTATTCCGTTGTATTATTTGACGAAATTGAAAAAGCACATCCGGATATCTTCAATATAATGCTCCAAATGTTTGACGACGGACGACTTACCGACGGACAGGGAAAACTTGTCGACTTTAAAAATACTGTTATTATTATGACAAGCAACCTCGGAAGCGACATTCTCCTGGATAACAATCTTTCCGCACAGGAAAAGCACGACAAAGTCCACGCTCTTTTGCGGTCGAAGTTTAAGCCTGAATTTATAAACAGGATTGATGAAATAATAACGTTCACGCCACTGACGCTTGCAGAACTTGCAAAAATCGTAGAAATCCAGACCGCTTCACTCAAAAAACGGGTAGAGGAGCAAGGAATGGAATTTGAAATTACGGAAAACGCTAAAGCATATCTTGCAAACGAAGGTTACGAACCTCTCTACGGCGCGCGTCCGCTCCGCCGCGTAATCCGTCAGGCAGTGGAAATCCCGCTTTCCATGAAAATTCTTGCCAATGAATTCAAACACGGCGACAAAATTGTAATCGACTGTGTAAATGATGAACTTATATTTAATAAAGCAGGAGTTTCCGTATAATAATATAGTTTTTGTCCGTATTTGTTGTACATTTCAAGTAATTAGTTACAAATTTTACGTCATCCCGGGCTTGACCCGGGAGCGCATTGTCGTTACATTTGACGGTTTTGCGATTCCGCATAGCTTGAATAACTAGATTTCGCCTTTCGGCTCAATCAGTTTTTCTACGCTTCCGAAATGACGGGTGAAACTATTTTGTCTAATCGCACCTCTTATTGTATAATTTCCCAAGACAAACAAAAAGCCGAACATATAGTCCGGCTTACGCATATAAACTTCTTGCCGCATAGCGGCTTGTCACTAAAAGTTTGGAGTTTATACTCCTTAGAGCCGGCAGAGCCGGTTTATCTCTTTCATACCCTAATCAAACAGCTAGGCATCAATGGCTTCTTCTGTTTGTTCAATCTTTGTAATCAAATCGTCTATCTGTTCTCTAACGTATTCCAGAAACAGTCCGATTTCTTCTTTAAAACTGTAGGCACCCGGCCAAGCTGTATATCCGTACATGGTTAATCACTCCTTATACTGTCTAACCTTACATGCAAGGTTACGGAGTGATAAAAGAAAATCTTTAAATTTTAGACCAAATTATTAAGTATTTGTTACATTTTTGTTCTTATCTTCTATTTTTAATCAAGCGTTGTATTCTCTGCACGACTACGAAAACCGGCACACTTTTAAATTTAAACCATATGCATATTATCAAAAATTTCTTTTCTCTGGACCCAGATTTCCATCCCGAGTTCTTTGCCGGTTTCTGAGAGCGCTTCTTTTATTTCTTTGAAAGAATACTTTGATTTTTCAATATTTCCGAGAAGAAACATTACAAAATGCCCCTGCATTAATGTTTGTTTAATATCTTCTATATTAACTTCGTATTTTGCAAGTACTGCTGTAACTTTTGCGACAATCCCGACTTTATCAACGCCTGAGACTGTAACGATTATTTGCTGGTCGGACATGGTGTTTCCCCGCTTTCTTTTTCTTCAACTGTAACAGGAACCGGCACAGGTTTTGCTTGTGCAAGCCAGTCTTTGTTAATTAACTTCCCTAAATTGTATTTCTGACAGTATGCTTTTAAGTCTTTTTTAACTTCAGGTGCCAGAATGTACATTGCAATAATATTCGGAACAGACATTGCAATCATCATCGCGTCCGTAATATTAATAACTGATGTAACGTTTAAAACAGAGCCGATTACTATAAATGCACAGTAAATCAATTGGAATGCAAGACTTCTTTTCTTCCCTTCTCCGAACAGGAAGTTCCAAGATTTTTGACCGTAATAAGCCCAGCTTATAATCGTTGATAATGCGTACAATAAAACTATACCTGCAAGTAGTGTCGGGAAAAACGGCATTACAGATGAAATAGCATCAGATGTCATTTCAATACCGGATGTGTGACCGGCATGGGTTTTATAAACGCCTGTAATTACGATTGCAAAAGCTGTCATTGTGCACATAAAACCTGTCAAAAACGGGTCAAGAAGTGCAACAAATCCTTGTGAAAGCGGCTCATCCGTTTTTACGGTTGCATAAACAATAGGCGCAGAACCGGTTCCCGCTTCATTTGATTGAACCGAACGGCGTAAGCCCATAATCATTGCAACAAACATTCCGCCGTAGATTGATTCAGGTTTGAATGCCTCTTTCACAATAACCCATGCAGCGTGCGGGATTAATTTAAAGTTGCAAATAATAACTGCAAGTGCCGCAAATAAGTATATAAATATTTTTAACGGAACGATTTTTTCCGTAACTTTAACGATATTTTTGATACCGCCGATAACGATTAACCCGACAACTATTGCCATGCCGAGTCCGATTACCCAGTGGAAGTTATGCATAAATCCGTTTTCGCCGCCGCAGACATTAACAAACTGGTTTGCGGCCTGATTAATCTGAATCATGTTTCCGCCCGTAATACCTCCGCAGATACAAAGTATTGCAAACATTACAGAAAGCGGCTGACCGAGCCATCTAAGTTTTTTTCTGGTTAAACCGTGTGCCATATAGTGCATAGGGCCGCCTGATATTGATCCGTCAAGGTTAAATCTTCTGTATTTAACAGCAAGTGAAGCTTCCACAAATTTTAAAGACATACCGAGGATTGCGCCGACTATAATCCAGAATGCAGCGCCCGGTCCTCCCATTGAAATTGCAATTGCAACACCTGCAATGCTGCCGAGCCCGATAGTCCCTGATAAAGCTGTCATAAGTGCTTGAAACGCTGAAACTTCACCGGTATCAGATGATGAACTTTTCTTAGGTCTGAAAACATTCTCGCAAGCATGCCAGAATCCCCAAATAGCAATTCCTCGAAGGTAGAATGTGAAAAATAATCCCGCAAATAATATCCAGAAAATAATTATCGGTACATCCGCTCCGAAAACATGTATCGGGAAAAATATTATGTCCGCTATCTTGTCGGAAATCGGCGCAATATTTTTGTCCATAAACGCATCAATACTAAATGCGTTTGCCTGTTGTACGGATAATAAAAGTGTAAAAAGTACGGTTAAAAGTTTTTTCATTAATTCTCTTCCTTTCGAGTATGTTCGGCCGTTTATCCAAAGGGTAAATTAACCAACTGGTTACATACTAGCAAAAACATGCACTACAAGTGTAAAATCTTTGTCAAATCTTTACATTATTTTAAAGATTTGTTGCAAATATTCTGCACAAACCTTCTTTTTTGTGAACTGTTTAATAGTACTAAAACTATTGTAAGACAATACTTTTAGCCTGTCATCATCCATGTTTTTTATATTAAGAAGTATTTTTCTAATCTCCGTTGCAATCGGAAGAGTAAGAAAACCGTTTTCTCCGTTTTGTATAATTCCGTCAATACCGTCATCCTTTGTCCCGATTGTAATACAGCCTGAAGCCATAGCCTCAAGATATACCATGCCAAAGGTTTCGCCTACGCTCGGCAGGATGAAAATATCACTCTCTCGCATTTTTGAAAGAACTTCATCATTTGGAATGCGTCCTGTGAATTTTACCGACGGGTCTATTTTTTCTAAACCGCTGCGGAGTCTGCCGTCGCCTATTACAGTCAGTTCAAAACTTTTCAGCCCTTTGAGAGCTTCTATAACTTTGTCAATATTCTTTCGTTTTTTGAAATTTGCACAGGTCAAAACCTTGATATTATCGCGGTTTTGTAGCGGTGTACGCTCGATAATTATTTTTTCATCAACGCCGGAGGGGGCGATGAAAGTTTTGTTTTTAAATTCCGGATAAAGCGCAAGCAGTTTCTTCTGAATTACAAAAGAACGGCAGGCAATGGCTTTAGCATTCTTAAGTGCCGTTTCCAGACGTTTTTTGAAATGAAATTTATATAGAGGACTTGAGAGAATTTCTAAATCCGAATTGTGTACCCCGGCGACAAAAGGAAGTCCAAGTTTATCCGCATACAAAATTCCGGATGGCATGTGCGCGATTACAATGTCATAATTTTCTTTCGGCAGTTTAATTTTCCCGAGAAACGGAAGCCAAAAATTGAGGTTCAATACCCCGTTGTAATTCCCCTGTTTGTAAAAAGGTTTTCCGCGCAGAAAAGAATTGAAAATGAAGTTTGGTTTTATAACATCAACCTGATGCCCCAATACTTTCCAGCCTTCCACAAAATCGTAAAGTGTGCGCGGAGTTGCTGTTTCATTTTCTTTTACCGGAAACAGATCTGTTATAAAAAGAATCTTCATATTGTTATTATATATGAAAATTTTAGAAGGGCTAACGTGTTATTATAAAGTTTGCCGAACGTGCACGAAGTGCGATAGTGAGGCTGAAAGGTTGCAAAAACTTCTGTCATCATGAATTTATTAGGTCGGTGTTGCCAAAATCTATTATGGTTTTTGTAGACTCTCAAGAGAGATTCTGAACCAAGTTCAGAATGACATGCAAGAAAGAAGTTTTTGCAACAACATTTATTCAGTCTTTGCGGCGTGAAGCGACGCTCTAAACTTTACGTTTTTCTCTTTCTTTGGTTCGTTTCTTTCTCTTTTAATTCACGATAAAAGAGAAAGAAATGAAAACATAGAAATATATATTTCTTTCTTTTTGTGCTATTATGTTGCCGTAAACGTATTACTAAAGATAAGGAAGGGAACTTATGAAAACACTTTCACCTTTGCAAATCGAAAGATTAAAATATCAGCCGAAACTTCCGGCATGTCTGGCAAAAGGCATTAATTCGCTGGAATTGGTTGAAGGTTCCGCAACTCAATCAGTCAGAGATCAGGAACAGATTAAAGAATTATTCAAAAATACTTACGGAAAACCTGTCGTAAGCTTTAAAAATTCAATTTCATTAACAGCATCAGATATTAAAAATGTCGGCGTAATCCTCTCAGGCGGTCAGGCTCCGGGCGGGCATAACGTTATTGCAGGGCTTTATGACGCTTTGAAACAGGCTAACTCTTCAAATAAATTGTACGGTTTCCTCGGTGGACCTTCGGGTATCATTGACGGGAAATATATCGAATTTACTGACGAATTCATTGATCAGTACAGAAATACAGGCGGTTTTGATATTATCGGTTCAGGCAGAACAAAACTTGAAACAGAAGATCAGTTCCAAAAATCGCTTGCAGTTTGTAAGAAATTGGGAATTTCTGCAGTCGTAATCATCGGCGGTGATGATTCAAACACAAACGCAGCCCTTCTTGCTGAATGGTTTGTTAAAAACAATACAGGTATTCAGGTTATCGGATGCCCGAAAACAATTGACGGCGATTTGAAAAACGATCAGATTGAAATTTCTTTCGGTTTTGATACTGCAACCAAAACTTACGCAGAATTAATCGGAAACATTCAGCGCGACGCAAATTCTGCTAAAAAATACTGGCACTTTATCAAAATTATGGGCAGAAGCGCATCACACGTTGCACTTGAAGCAGCTTTGCAGACTCAGCCTAATATCACTTTGATTTCAGAAGAAGTTGAAGAAAAGAAAATGTCTCTTGAAAGCATTATCAACTACATGTGCGACATTATCGTTAAACGTGCCGATAAAGGCAAAAATTTCGGTATTGCAATTATTCCGGAAGGCTTGATTGAATTTATTCCTGAAATGAAATCAATGATTGCAAACCTTAACGATATTATGGCAACTCTGGAAAACGACCCTGATTTTGTTAACGCAACAACAATCCGTGACAAGTTCGATATCGTAGAAAACAGACTTGAACCTGCAAATGCAAAAGTTTACAATTCGCTTCCTGTTTTAATCAAAGGTCAGCTTCTTGCAGACCGTGACCCTCACGGAAACGTTCAGGTTTCAAAAATTGAAACTGAAAAATTGTTAATCGAAATGATTGAAACAAGATTAGATGAATTAAAATCTCAAGGGGATTACATCGGTAAATTCTCGGCACAATCCCACTTCTTCGGCTATGAAGGCAGATGTGCATTCCCGTCAAACTTTGACGCTGATTACTGCTATTCACTCGGCTACAATGCATTTGCATTAATCAACTTTGGTTTGACAGGGTATCTGTCATCCGTAAGAAATCTTACTGCACCGGCATCTGAATGGGTTGCAGGCGGCATTCCTCTTACAATGATGATGAATATGGAAAAACGCCACGGTGAAATGAAACCTGTTATCCAAAAAGCCCTCGTTAAACTTGACGGCCCTGTATTCAAACAGCTTGAAGAACACAGAGAAGACTGGGCAATGAATGACAGATACCTCTTCCCTGGGGCAATCCAATACTTTGGCCCGTCTTGTGTTTGCGATGTAACAACTTGCACACTTCAACTGGAAAGAAGCAAAGAGTTAATCAACGCATAGATAAATAATTTCACTGAAAAACCGTCCCAGAAATATCGGGACGGTTTTTTGTGTTCGAAAAAATTTTGCGATAAGGGATGTAAGCGGAAATTTTGAGCGCATAAGAAAAGGGGAACCGGCGCGAACCGGCGACAGCGGATTAGGAGAATTCTATTACGACAATTTCCGGAAAACTATTGAATCTCAGCGGCAAAATACTTGTCCCTAATCCACGTGACACAAACATTTTTACCCCGTTTTCCTCAAACAATCCATAGGCATATTTTGTACCGTATTTTGACGGAACTATAATAGGTTTCACGATAACAGCCTGCCCGCCATGCGTATGTCCGCAGAGTAATAAATGTATTACAGCAGGTACATCCTTTATGATATCAGGTGTATGGGAAAGAAAAATGACAGGATTTTGGGCATCTTTCAGCGCTTTGTTTATGTCAGGGTTTCCGGTCTGTAAATCCTCAACCCCTGCAATAGATACTCCGCCTGCATTAACTGCCGCGTTTTCCAAAACAGTAATTCCGGCTTTTGCAAATTTTTCTATAATGTCTTTTTTCCCCTGCCATCCGTCGTGGTTTCCCATTACAGCAAAGGTGCCGTATTTTGATTTCAGCCGCCCTAAATTTTCGGCAATTATATTTATATCAAGAGTATTTCCCCTTTTATGCCCGTTTACATAATCCCCGCCAAGAAGAATTATATCAGGATTAAGAAAATTAATTCTTTTAACGATTCTTAAAAGCCGGTATTTTTCATAGGGTTTAAAATGAAAATCTGATGCAAATATTACTTTCAGTCCTTTTAATTTTTCGTCTTTAATTTTTATCCGTTTCACAGTCAGAATATTCGGCTCTATAATTACCGAATAAACAAAGAGTATCAGAAAAATTATCAATATAAATTTCATGATTCTATTCTACCGCAAATATTTGTTGTAAAATAAAATTGCTTGTATATTATTTTGAACCCGCAGGGGAGCGCCGTCAAAAATATTCTATTGCGCAGAAAAAGGAAACTATGACAAAAAATATCGCATTAACAGGAATGATGGGAAGCGGAAAGAGTTCTGTATCGCAGGAACTCTCTAAACTTCTCCCTGATTTTACGTTGATAGATATTGATAACGAAATCGAAAAGTCAACCAATAAAAAAATTTCGGAAATTTTTTTGAAATTCGGTGAACCTCATTTCAGAATGCTCGAAACAGATAAAATTCAAAAATTTGTGTACGGAAAAAATCAAATTATTTCACTCGGCGGCGGTGCGTTTGAAGATGAATTTAACAGAAAAATTATAAAGGAAAATTGTCTGGTTGTATATTTAAAGGCTTCTCCGGAAGAAATTTACCGCCGGATAAAAAATGAAACCCATAGACCCCTTCTTGCCAGAAAGTTTTCTGTGGAAAGGATTGCAGATATCCTGAAACGCCGCTCTCCTAACTACGAAAAAGCAGACATAATAATTGACACGGACAACAAAACTCCATATAATATTGCTGAAGAAATTTTAGGAGTTATGAATGGTTAAGCTTTCCGTAAAAATTAATGAACAGGAAAAATCTTATCCGATTATAATAAATGATAATCCGGTTGAAACCTTAAAGGAAGAGATTCTTTCACGCCTTGAGGGGAAAAATTTTCTTGTTGTAATCTCCGAAAAAGTTGAAAAATTATACGGAAAAGCTCTCGGATTTACAAAATCTGAAAAATTTGTTCTTAAAGACGGCGAAAAAGAAAAAAATTTTAAGAACTACAAAAAGATTCTTGAAAAAGCTCTTAAATTACAGCTTACGCGAAAGGATACGATTATCGCAGTCGGCGGCGGGGTTGTCGGAGATCTGGCAGGATTTGCCGCATCAACTTACATGCGCGGAATTAATTTTATTCAAATACCGACCACCCTTCTTGCGTGTGTTGATAGTTCGGTCGGCGGCAAAACCGGTATTGACACAACTTTCGGGAAAAATTTAATCGGCTCTTTTTACCAGCCAAACGCTGTTTTTATTAATACTAATTTCCTCAAAACACTTGATGAAAGACAATTTAAAACAGGTCTTGGCGAAGTTGTAAAATACGCTTTTATTGAAAAATCGTGCAGAAGTGAAGAGGAATTAAACCTCACGAATTTTTTAAGCGAAAATACAGATAAAATCCTTGCCCGCAATCTCAAAACGCTTGAGGCATTGATAGAAATTTGTGTGAAATTGAAAATTTCCGTTGTCCAAAAAGATGAGAAAGAATCTGGTTTAAGGAAAATTCTTAATTTCGGACACACATACGGACATGCTGTCGAAAAGATTACCAGTTATAAAAAATATACACACGGGGAAGCAATCGTAAAAGGCATGGATTTTGCGTTTAATCTTGCCGTGAAACGTAACCTCATTGATAAAAATTACAAGTATTTTTGGGATGACGTGATAAAGAAATTCACCTTTAAACAAATTCCGGATTACCCGATTGAAAAAATGATAAACTTAATGAAAATGGATAAAAAAGCGGAGTTTGAATACATCACCTTTATCCTTCCTGTAGATTATTCGGTTGTGCAAGAATTTAAGCTTACTGAAAAAGATTTGTTATAAAAAACCGGCTCATTAAAAAAGCCGGTTTTAATTATGATTAATGTAAATATCTTACATACAGATATATTGAACCTAATACGAGAGATATAAATGTTGAAAGTGCACCGTATTTTAAAAACCGCATAAATGTAATAGGGTGCCCTTTGGCTGCGGCTGTTTCCGAGACAAGGACATTAGCTGCAGCTCCTATTATCGTAAGGTTTCCGCCGAGGCATGCCCCTAGTGAAAGCGCCCACCATAAAGGATTATGACCTTCTCCCGTATAAGGAATTGTATGCTGAACCTGATCAATCAGGGGGGCCATTGTTGCTGTGTACGGAATATTATCAATTACACCGGATAAAAGTCCTGAGCCCCATAATATCAGCATAGTTGCTGCGTCAAGGCTTCCGTGTGTAAGTTTAATCAATCCGTCTGCCAGAAATGCAATACCGCCGTTTGCTTCAAACCCGCCAATGATTATAAATAATCCTATAAAAAAGAAAATCGTAAGCCATTCAACATTTTTATAAATCTCTTTCGGATTTTCAAACAGCAGAAGAAAGCTTGCACCGGCAACTGCAAAAACATATGCATCTATGTGGGTTTTGTCATGCGTTACAAACCCGAGGATTACAAGAAGAAGTGTAATCACAGAACGTATCATCAGTACTTTATCCGTAATGGTTTTTGAATTATCAAGATTTGCGATGTGCGCCATCTTTTCAGGCGTAGCTTTTAGAACTTTTCTGAATAATAAAATAAGAACGCCGACAACAGCAAGAAAAATAAGAAAAACTATTAACGTTAATTCGTTTACGAAATCCATAAAGCTTAATCCTGCTTTAGCGCCGATGATAATATTCGGGGGATCGCCGATTAGAGTTGCGGTTCCTCCTATATTGGAAGCAAGGACTTCCGTAATCAAAAACGGTATAGGATCAGTTTCAAATTCTTTAGCAATGACAAAAGTTACAGGCAGCATAAGTACAACGGTCGTAACATTATCAAGAAAAGCCGAGGCAACAGCAGTAAAAGCGGCGAGGGTGAATAAAACGAGTTTTGGATGACCTTTAGTAAGTTTTAAAAGCTCAATAGCCATCCATTTAAAAACTCCGCTTTTACTTGCGATTTCCACCAGAATCATCATCCCTATCAAAAGGAAAATAACATCAAAGGAAATATATTCAAACACGGAGCGGACGTAAGTTCCGGCCTGTGCGTCATAGTAACCTTTAAAAGGCAAAAGTCCCAGAAGAAGTGTCAAAGCTGCGCCTATAAGAGCGACAACAGACTTTTGAATTTTTTCGGTAGCAATAAAGATATAGGCTATTAAAAGTATAGCTCCTGAGATAAACATTCCGTTAGCGGAAATAAAATTTTCCATATTTTCTCCAAAGAATTAACTAAACAAAAAAATTATAGCATAAACAACAATAGAGTAAAAATGAAAATTAGGATTCTGTAGCGGATATAGTGTCTGCCAGTTAAATTGCAGCGTAAAAATTTTATAATAATTCAGCTATCGCTCAAAAATTTCGCGTATGTTACTTATCACAAATTTTTTTTGACATAATTTTCGGGTATTTATATGATTGATTTTGCAAAATATAACATTAAAATTAAAATATGAGAAGGTGGATTGTATTATTAGCTTTATTAATGTTCGCCCTGCCGTCGTTTGCAAAAGATGTTGATTACGAACAGGTCTATCGTGATTTGGAGGTTCCGACCCTAAAATACGTCCATGATATCGACCCCGGAGAATATTATGATACCCAAAACTCAACCTGGTCGCCTTATCCGCTTTTGAGGCTTCTGGCTCCTCTGTATTTTAAAACAATCGCAATAGAACCGGGTTACTACCTGCTCACCCCGCGGGAACACAAAGGAAGCTGGTATATGCTTTTTAAAGAAGCCGGAAGAATAAAATATATAGTCCCGATTTATGATAGAGAAATAGTTCCGGAATTTTTCTATGATGAAAACCTACCGAAACCAAAACTTTCACCGACACAAAAAATGCACTTAGGGATGCTTGATTTTATCGGGAAATTTGTTCCGAGCGCCAAAAGAAAACCAGCCCCGCAAACATATCTTGAATTAACCGATTTGGATAACAATTTTATCTCTGTTGTTGTCTACTGGGGAAATTACAGATACTATACGATTTTCAGAACAATACGGATGTAAAAAAATCCGCCCTTATCCGGGCGGTAAATCACACATAAATAATATCTAATTTATTTTGTTCCAATTATAGCGTAATTAATATAACCATGCTTACTTGGAGCAGAATAACAAACCTTTAAGTTTTTAAATCCGGCTTTTTCGCATAAAAATTGTAATGATTCCATTACGATAGGTTTTACATGAGTTAAATCCGAGTAAAAATTTTGCAGATTTTTTATATTGCGGCAATTCAAGGTTTCCAACAGGATTATTCCACCTTCTTCAATGTGCTCGTAAGCAAGGTGGATAAATTCATAAAGATAGTCAAATGATAGATGTTCTACAACTTCAATTGCAGAAATACCCGAAAAAATTTCATCTGTATTTTTTAAATAAGTTACAGCATCATTCAATTCAACATCAAAATTTTTATCCTTTAACAACTTATATTCAAGAGAGTTGATTTCTATGCCTTTAACTTTTATTCCGTTTTTCTGCAAAATTTCAAGAAATTCCCCGCGTCCGCAGCCTATATCAAGGAAACACTTTTGAGAATTTTGCGGGATAAATTGGATATAGCCGCTTTGTATTTTTGTAATTATCTCAGGATTATAAAAAACATTTTCAAAAAGATAGTAATACAAATCTTTTTCCTGAAATAATGAAAACATATTTTCCGGAATTTCAGACATCAAAATACTTTTCGTAAATAAAGGTTTAAGAGTCTTAATTTTTGTAAAAGGTTTTCTGCATAAATTATAAAGTTTAAACATAACTTGGCTAATCCTTTCATTAAAAGTGTTATTTATAGCTGATTTTAACATTAAACAGGTAAATGCTACCAAAATATTTGTATTTTGTCAATAAATACAAACTTTCAGGTATAACATTTCCCTTTTGAGAATTTTAAAATTTAAAATTATGGTTGAAGAAAAAAATACATTAAAACTCTTCGGAAAACGTCTGAGAGAGTTAAGGGCTAAAAACAGAATTACTCAGGAAAAACTTGCAGAAATGATAGGGGTTGAACAGCAGCAAATCTGCCGTATAGAAACAGGCGGCTGTTTCACGACAATTGATAATTTGAAAAAACTTTCAGTTGCCTTAAATGTACCGATTGACGAACTTTTCAATTTTTCGCATCAGAAAGAATCAGACGCCCTTCTGTCCGAGTTACAGGAACTCCTCCAAAAAGCGTCTGATGATCAGTTGAAATTAATCTACAGAATAGTTAACGATATTTTAAAATAACTATTCTTCACTTTCTTCATCGTCTTTGTTTGTTTTAATTTTATCGACGACCATTTTTGCCATTTCTTTGGCGATAAGTCTCTGGGTCGGTTCAGGACAATTCTGGAGCATATTCATCGCTGTTCTGACTGTTGAATCTATATCGTACCAGCGGCCTTTTCTGTTTTCGTCAATACCCGAACCTACTGCATTAATAATATCTTCCACCGCCTCGAATTTTTCATCTTCGATGTTGTGTTCAATAATAATTTTAATCAAATTCAGCGCGATTTTAATCTGGGTTTCGTCGTCGCTCTGCTCTAACGTTGCTATTGCCTGTGATAAAACAGGGTCTTTGTCATACCAGCGGCGTTGTCTGTTGCTGTACTCTTCTTTCATAACTTTTTCTCCTTTATTCTCTTTTAACCGTTTTTAAATGTCACACCTTTTGTGCCTTTCGGGTAATTCCATTCAAGACATTTCTTTTCGCACGCAATTCTGCATGCCCCGCATTCAAGGCAGTTTTCAAATTTTACAAGCAGTTTTTGTTCATCCTCAAGCCATTCATAGACACCGGCAGGACAAACGTATGTGCAAATTTTCCTTTTACAGGTTCTGCACTCATCCTGATTAGGTTTCAGATGAGATTCCGTGTCAGGTTCGTATTTAATTTTTGCTAATTTATCATCCAAACTCATTTTACAAGAATACTCCATAATAATTTAATAACACTGAAACCGTCTTTAAACAATTCTTTTAAGCTTCTGCTTTTGATGAAATTTTTTATAAAATCCCGATAAAGAGTACGTTTCGGAACGCTGTTGACGGAGGTGAACATTTCAAAAAACATATTAATCCGCTCAAGATAATATTTGAGGAAGGATTCTTTTCTTGAATGAATGACATCCATCAAATCCCTGTAGGTTTTTAAATCTTTCATGACAAAAGATTTCTCGAGTTCTTCAGCGTAGCGACTGAGGGATTTTTTGCTAAAATCTCCTTTTGATAATGCGACAACCGCTGCTTCTCCGGCGAGTTTTCCGCTAATCATGGCAAGGTTTGTCCCTTCCCAGTGAAGGTTATTAACAAGCATTGCAGCGTCTCCGACAACCATAACCCCGTCTGATACAAGCGCCGGTATTTTCTTAAATCCGCCTTCCGGTATAAGGTGAGCCGAATATTCAAGGAGTTCGCCATCCTTTATCAGAGGAGCAATCACAGAATGTTGTTTCAATTTATCCAGAAGTTCATAAGGTTTTGTCTTATGTTCTTCGAATTCATCCAGAGTAACCCCGAGCCCTATGCTTACGGATTCTTTATTTGTATAAATAAACCCGAGTCCGAGCATTCCGAGCATTGAACCGCCGAAAATTTCATAAATACAGCCTTCGTCATCATTCAGGTGAAATCTGTCATTTATTTTTTCTTTAGGGAGTTTGTAAACCTCTTTGACGCTTACTGCAACATCTTTTGGCTCAATATCGCCGCGAAGTCCTATTTGTTTTGCGAGGAGCGAATTTACGCCGTCTGCGAGAACAACAATATCAGCGTAATAATCTTCAAGTTCCGTCCTGACGCCGACAACTGCGCCGTCTTTTTGAAGGAGTTCTCTCACAACTGTTTCTTCAACAAGAATAACCCCTTCTTTTTTCGCCTCTTCCGCCATCCAGCGGTCGAATTTTCCGCGCATAACCGTGTAGCTTACCGGAAGTTCGTGTTTATTCTGATAAGAAACAACCGTCCCGTCGTATTCGCCGAGGATTGCGTATTTGTGTTCGACGTTTTTTCTTTCAAGCGGCGCTGTTTTTTCAAAATCCGGGAAAACCTCACGTGTAGGCTGTGCGTAAATGGCACCCCCGAAAACGTTTTTACTTCCGGAAAATTTTCCGCGCTCAATCAGGATAACTTTATGCCCCGAACGTGCAATTGTGACCGCACAGGAAATCCCTGCAGGCCCTGCACCGACAACTATAACTTCTGTTTTATTTTCAGGCATAAAGACTCCTCTTGAAATAACAAAACACTCTCGGTCTGTCAAGCATTATACACTAAATTTTGTTCATTGTAAAATAGTTAATATGAATATCACAGCGGGTAAATTTAAAGGACAGAAGATTACGGCGCCGGATGAGAAGATTACCCGTCCGACATTATCAAAAGTTCGGATGAGTATTTTTAACACACTTCAGGCAATGATTGATTTTGAAGGCGCGAGTTTTCTTGATATGTATGCAGGTTCAGGCATTATGGGACTGGAAGCCCTATCAAGAGGTTTTGCAAAAGCCGTTGGAATAGAAAAACACCCCAGAGCCGCACAAATTATCAAAAATAATTACAAAAAGTTTTCACCTGCTCCGACTCTGCTTATCGGCGACAGCCTTAAAATTACACCGTCAATACAGGAAAAATTCGACGTAATCTACATTGACCCGCCGTATTTTTCAGGGATTTACGAACAGAGCCTCAAGGCAATAAAAGATATCACAGGCGGAATCGTAATTCTTGAACACGTTAATGAAGTTGAATTTACAGGCTATGAATTAATTAAGCAAAAAAAATACGGCGACAAATTTATAACATTTCTTTGTAAAGAATAAGTTTTTAATTGCAAAGGGGATTTTTTTTAAGTAAAATTTTAGTATTAAAAAAGGGGAATGTATGAGAAGAATTGAGGCTAAGAATCTAATAAAAATATACGGCGACAGAAGCGTTGTAAATGACGTTTCTTTTCACGTTGATAAAGGTGAAGTTGTCTGTCTTTTAGGCCCGAACGGCGCCGGAAAAACCACAACGTTTTATATGGTTGTAGGGCTTGTAAAACCGAATAAAGGCCACATATTCCTTGATAACCATGATATTTCCGCAATGCCGATGAATGAACGCGCCCAGTTAGGTATAGGATATCTTCCGCAGGAAGCCTCAATTTTCAGAAAACTTTCCGTTGAAGATAATATCAAACTCGTTCTTGAAATGAATCCCAAATTAACAGTTCTCGAAAAACGTCGTAAGTTAGAAGAACTATTAACGGAATTCGGTATTTTAAGACTTCGTTCATATCCTGCAGTTGCACTTTCAGGCGGAGAAAGAAGAAGGGTTGAAATCGCCCGCGCACTTGCGGCAAGTCCTGATTTTATGCTTCTTGATGAACCTTTTGCCGGTATTGACCCTATCGCAATCGGCGATATTAAAGACAATATCAGAAAAATCTCGGAAGAAAAAGGGTTAGGCGTTCTTATCACCGACCACAACCCGAAAGCAACCCTTTCTATTACAGATAGAGCCTACGTTATCTTTGACGGCAAGATTAAAATTCAGGGACGGAGCGAAGATGTTGCGGTTGACCCTGTTGCAAAAGAATTCTACTTAGGAAAGGATTTCGAACTTTAATGAAATTCCCTAAAATTACAATATATGATAGATATATTTTTAATCAGGTTCTTGTGACGACCCTTGTCGCAATTTTACTGTTTACGGTCGTATGGATTGCGCCTGAAATGCTTTTGAATACAATTAAGAAAACACTAGAAGGCACCTATACAGTCAAAACAGCATGTCTTGTGCTTTTCTATGAACTTCCTAAAATTTTAGGAAAAGCCTTCCCTGTAGGGCTGCTCCTCGGAACACTTTTTACGTTTGATAAATTAAGCAAAGATTCAGAACTCACTATATTCAGAGCGGTCGGAATGTCTTTTAAAAGAATTCTTGCGCCGGTTCTTGTTTTGAGTTTTATTGTGACTGCCTGCTGTTTTGTTACTTGCGATAAACTTATTCCGATTTCTACAAACCGTATAAATATGATTAAAGATAAATATCCTTCCACCCAGTATATTTATACCCAGAAAGCCGAAGACGGAAGCCCTAAACTAGCTGTCATTATCTCACGTTTTAGAAAAGATATGATGAACAACGTTATTGTACTTGATTTTTCAAGCAAATATTATACTGATGTCCACCAGTTATCAAACATTTATTCAGCCAAAACCGGCCAATACCTTGGCGATAAGTGGAGACTTAATGATATTACGCAATACAAAATTAACAGCGACGGCATTTTTGTCGATATAAACCAGATTAAAACAATGGATATTTTAAATGGCGAAGATGCTAAAAATGCATTTACGCTTATGACATATTCCACTAAGAAAGAACGCGAAATTACAAATGAAAATCTTCACAACTATATAAAGCTGCTCAAAAAAGAAGGGTTGGATGAAGAATACCGCTATATGCTGAATAAGTATCTTCAAAGATTTTTCCATCCGTTTGTGTGTGTTTTATTAGCGATTATGGGAACACTTCTCGGTTTCAGCAGACCTCGTGAACAAAGATTGGTCGGGTTTACTATAGCAATCGGCTGTATATTCTTATATTATATAACCCTGCCGTTCTTTGACCTTCTGGCAGAAAAAGGGGTTCTGCCGCCTTTAGTCACAGCAATCTTCCCGCCGCTCGCATTCCTTGCGGCAATTATAGGTTTCTACAAGTCTAAGGATCTGTAAATGAAAAAACTCTTTTTAATCTTATTGTGCTTTATACTTTCCGCAAATCTCGTTATTGCAAAAGATGATATTGATATAACATTCAATGACGGGATTTATCATATTATCTTAAAAGGGGAAAAGATTAAGAAAAAAATAAAGGTATATTCCTCAGAATCACTTGTTACAAACGCGGATATTCATAAAGCGTCAGGTGCAAAATTAACAGTCAACGCAGGATTTTTTGATCCGGAAAACCAAAAATCCGTATCCTACGTAACCATGGACAGTCATACATGTGAAGATCCAATGCTTAATGAAAATCTTTTTAAGAACTCGTTTTTGCGGAAAAACCTTGATAAAATCCTTAACAGAACAGAATTTCGTCTTGTCGAGTGCGGCAGAAATGATTTTAAATACGAAATGGTTCCGCATAATACTCCTGTAGATTTTGCGTGTGACGTAAAATATGCGGTTCAGGGAGGCCCGTTAATCCTTCCTCAGTTAAGACTGGAAGAAGAACTGTTCCTTGTAAAAGACGGGGGAAATGTTGTGAGAGAATCTTCATCCGTTCTCCATAAAGTCGCAAGAACCGTTCTCGGGCTGAAAGACGGAGAACTGCATATCCTTATAATTACAGATGAACACCCTATGGATATGTATGAAGTTCAGGCGTTATGCAAAAAACTCGGGTTTGAACGCGCAATGGGGCTTGACGGCGGAAGCTCAACGTCTATGAATTACAAAAAGAAATACAGCGTAATCTCAACAAAAGGCGACGGTGCAGGCAGAGAGTTGAAATCTTTTATTTTGGTTTTCTAGCGTTTCAGGTATTTCAGAATTTCATCCATTAATAATTTGTCCGCATCTGCTGTAAGCTTTTTTAAATCCGCATTTTCTGTCATGTCATGAAGCTTAAGTAAGGTTTTACCTATATAAGAAAATATAGGAAGTGTTTTATCATTATTCATCGGAATTCTGCAGTTATTGAGTATAAAACTGACATGCTGCGGAATCTTAAGACTATCACCTTTTTCTTTTATTACCTGAATAAAAAATGAATCAGGAAACGCATCTTTCGTACAGCTTCTTTCATAGTAATATCCGCCTTTTTTTATTGCGTCATAAAAGTCGGATTTGTCACTGCCGGATGTGTCATCCGTAATATTTCCGAAAAATGCATACATTTCGGCTTTTGTAAAAATGTTGGGCTTATATTTCGTATAGGTTGCAACTACGTTATTTATTCCTGTAAAACTTATATTCATAGAAAAAATAAAACCCCTGAAAAAATTTTTTGCTAGTAAAAAGACCGCCTTTAATAAGACGGCCTTTTTAATCTATCAATATTACCTGTTATTTTACAAAGAAACTTGCGTTAACGTTTGCAAAAATCTTAATCACACCGCTCTGGATAGGAGTTGCAGCCTCAGGGGCAGCAGCATCTGCAGAAGCTCCGAAAGAAAGATTTTTAGCCATCAAGCGGTATTGTACAACATTATTCTGATTCATACTGCAGCTGATATTAAGCGACTTCACGCCTGTTACATAAGAGGAGGCGCTTTTTGCAATTATATCGGCTCTGTTTTTAGCTTTTTGCGTTGCAACGCCGAGCAATTCATCACACTGCTTATCATAATTTGACACCGAAAAAGTTAAATTATTAACGTCGGTTGCTCCGAGACTAATCGCTTTATCAATAATATCGCCGGCTTTATCAATATTTTTTGTGTGAACAATTACGTTATTGGAAACCTGATATTTATCAAAATTTCTCTTGTTGCCCGAGTAAGTATAAATAGGGGCTGCCGAAAAATCCGCGGTTTTTACATAGTCGCCGTTTTGGGCATTAATCATTGCTTTCAATGCTGTATAGACGCTATCTGAAATTTCTTTATTCTTCGCGGTTGCCTTTTGTAAAGATTTGCTGTCCTCCGTTCTTACTGCAATACTAATTTCCACAACATCAGGAGTTAACTCGGTATTAGCAGATGAGGAAACCGTGATGTAACCTCTTTCTTCCGTGTTAACAACTGTCGCCGCATTCACACTGACTGTGGCAAGTCCTGCCGCAAGACCCATCAACGCAACTGCCATAATTACTTTCTTCATAACTTCTCCTTTTCTAAACTTACTAATGAGTGTAAAACTATAACTTTATAACGATACTGACCGTAAAATTGTTCATTTGTTTTAATCCTGCACCGCTGCTCCTGCTCGCCGCAAAAGGCCGCCAGATTAAATCTTATGAATGCTTTTCAGAAATATCCGTCTTTTCTGCCTTTTCTTTTTCTTCATTCTTCTCTAAATCTTCTTTCAAAAGCATAGAATTTAATCTTCTGGCTTCTGCCTGAAGCTTTATTCTGTCCATAAGAATTTTCATTTCAGCCTCACTGAGTTGAGCCGTAGATCTGAAGGATACCATTTTCCTTTTAGAGTTAACAATATATACAGAAAGCGCAAAAGCCGCCCATAACAATAATCCCTGCCATAATGAAATAAAAGGGGCAGCCAGATACCCTGCAGCAAAATGATTCCACAAATATACCGCAACTTTTGCCGGGAATATTACAAAACCTGCGCAAAGGCACACTCCTATAAAAAGAGTCATAATAATTCCCTGTAAACCTCTTATTTCAATAATTTTAGCATTTTTTTTCATATTTAACCTTTTTCTTCCGTCTAATCCTGTTCCGCCGGATTTTTTTCTGACGAATTAATCATTTCAAGAAATTCGTCTTCTGTCAATATTATAACACCTAATTTTTGTGCTTTGTCGAATTTTGACCCGGGATTTAAACCGACAACGAGATAAGATGTATTTTTAGAAACGGACGAAGCAGCTTTTCCGCCGTATTGTTTAATTAAATCATTTGCTTCATCTCTTGTCATATTGCTTAAAGTTCCGGTAATAACAATACTCTTTCCTTTAAATAACTCGGATTTCGGGACTTCGGCAGGAGGCGGCTCAACCCCGAGAGTTCTCAGTTCCTTAATCATTTTTATATTTTTTTTGTCATGGAAAAATTCATAGATATCTTTGCCCATTTTTTCGCCGATACCGTTGATTGCTGCCAGATTTTCAACAGAGGCATTCATAAGATTATCGAGAGTTCCGTATTCATTTGCCAGAATATCAGCAGTTTCTTTGCCGACATTTTTGATTATAAGAGCAGTAATAAACCGTTTCAGAGGACGGGTTTTACTTTCCTGAACAGCATTGTAAATATTTTGGGCTGTTTTTTCTTTTACACCTTCAAGGGTCAGAAGTTTTTCCATAGTAAGTTTATAGAAACCCGCAGGATTTCTGACAAGACCTTTCTCATACAATTGCTGAATAAGCGACGGGCCGACAGTATCCATATCCATAGCGTCTTTAGAAGCCCAGAATTCCAGTCTGGCCTTATTCACTGCAGGACAATCCGGGTTCGGGCAGTATAAATTAACTTCGCCCGGACGAAATTCAAGAGGAGTATGACATACAGGACACTTATCCGGTATGTGGTAGCGTTTTTTACTTTGTCTTTCTTCTGTATCTACAACTTTTATAACCTTAGGGATAATTTCCGCAGCTTTTTTAATTAAAACTTTATCGCCTTTTCTGACATCGAGCCGTCTTATTTCATCAAAGTTATGCAGGCTTGCGCGTGAGACAGTGCTGCCGGCAAGCAAAACAGGCGTTAAATGTGCAATCGGAGTAACTGCACCGGTTTTACCGATACCGAGTTCAATCTCTTCTAATGTTGTAACAGCTTCTTCAGGCGGGAACTTAAACGCTGTTGCCCATTTAGGGGCGCGTGCAGTAAATCCCATATCATTCTGGATTGCAAAACTATTCACCTTAATCACAACCCCGTCCGTTGCATAATCCAGCTCAGACCGCTTATTTTCCCATTCTTTGCAGTATTCAACGGCTTCATAAACATCTTTACAGAGTCTGATATTAGGGTTAACCTTAAAGCCTAATTTTTTAAGATACATAAGACTGTCGTAATGTGTTTGCGGAGGATTTGGAACATTATCGAGAATGGACGCATAAACCCAGATAGAAAGGTCTCTCTTTGCCGTAATGGTACTATCAAGCTGTCTTATTGAACCCGCAGCAGCGTTTCTGGGGTTTGCAAAAACTTTTTCGCCTTTTTCAAGACTTTCTCTGTTAAGTTTTTCAAAAGACGTTTTCGGCATATAAATTTCGCCTCTGACCTCAATATCAACATCTTCAAACAATTTTAAAGGGATAGCGCGGACTGTTTTCAGATTTGTTGTAATATTTTCCCCTGTAACGCCGTCTCCGCGGGTCACACCGGTTGTAAAAACCCCGTTTTCATAAGTTAGCGAAATTGCAAGTCCGTCAATTTTTAATTCACAGACTAATTCAACGTTACTCCCGTATTCTTCTGTAATTTTTTTATACCAGATTGCCAGATCCTCATAATTATAAGTGTTATCAAGGCTATAGAGTCTGTGTTTATGAGTATAAGGAAAAAACTTTTCACTCACGGAACCCACTCTTTGAGTCGGACTGTCAGGAGTCTTTAATTCGGGGTGTTCTTCTTCCAGTTTTTTTAATTCCGCAAAAAGTTTATCATAAGTAAAATCGTCAATTGTCGGATTATCCTCAACATAATAGTGATAATTATGTTTATTTATTTCATCTTTCAAAAAATTTATTCTGTCTAAAACCATTTGCCGCTCCCCGAAAATAATATTTTTACATAATCATCAAAAGTTCTCTGATAACCTTAGTCGCAACTGCGGTAGAAACTCCTGACGCATCGTAATCAGGGGCAAGTTCGACCACATCGGCGCCGATTATATCAAAATCTTTCAGATAATCAAACCAGCCCATCAGTTCATTAAACTGCATACCGCCGCTTTCCGGAGTTCCTGTGCCCGGCATAACGGAAGGATCCAGAACATCCAGATCAATCGTTACAAAAATTTTTCTGCCTTTTAAGCAATCCAGATCCGAATATATACAGCAGAGAGTATCATTTTCTTTCATAAACTCAAATTCTTCTTTCATGCCGGAGCGTATGCCGATTTGCTTAATATTCCGCGGGCCGACAATTTTTGAGGCGTGGCGGATAACGGCGGAATGCGACATTTCTTCCCCGAGATACTCTTCCCTTAAATCCGTATGGGCATCAAAGTGTACAATTGCAAAATCGTTATAAAATTTTGAAACAGCTTTAATTTCAGGGAGGGTGACAAGATGTTCGCCGCCTATACCGAAAACTCTTTTCCCGTCTTTATAGATATCTTCTACATTTTGTTCAATAACATCAAGGGATTTATAGGTATTGCCGAGCGGAAGTTCAAGATCTCCTGCGTCATGGAAATTGACATCCTGCAAGTATTTATTAAATCGGGGAGAGTAATCCTCCAGCCCCCAGCTTGCAAGCCTTATCTGCTCCGGCGCAAACCTTGAGCCAGAACGGTAGGAAACTGTCCCGTCAAACGGCATTCCAAGCATTATAATATCGGATGTCTCGTAATTTTCATTCTGTCCTATCCAATTTCTGTCTAAAAACGGGCCTCTCAGCATACTTCTTCTCCTTTTTTTTGAATTAAAACCATTTTAGCATAAAATTTCATTTAATAGCAATTTTTTTTATTATCGGGTTTTAAATTAAATATGCGGGTTAAAAATTTTTGGAGGTAAAAATGTTATATTCTGTAAGTCCTATTAACTTTAAAGGCGCAAGCCAAATCGAAAATACGAAAGAACAGCCAAAGCAGGAAACTTCTGCGGCACCGGCTGCCGAACAGCCGCAGGCAAGCGGAAGCGAAGCTATGGCGAATTATAATAAAGCATCCATTCATCCGTCGCAGCAGATAAAACCTCAGTTTGAAGAACCAAAAGCTGAAAACGCCGAAAAAGAAAAAACGTCTGACGTTAAGCCTGAGGAAAAGGATGACGACAAAAAAGAAAAAGACGACTAGATTTTAGTGAAGGGTTTAATACAAAGCAGTTGAAGGGTTGAATAGATGAAAAGTTGAAGGGTTTTTATTGAATCCCTTCACCCCTCACCCGGCACTACGTGCCACCCTCTCCCGCAAGGGGCAAGGGTGAAGCCAAAAATCACCTCTCCTTTACAAAGGGGGCAACCTTTTCCCCTCTCTCCTTGGCGGCGAGGGGTAGGGGTCTTTGATTTAATCCCTCCGGCTCTTCGCGCCACATCCTTTACAAGGACGTCATTGCGGGCTACGACCCGCAATCGCACAGCGTCAAATTTTTCAATTCTGCGATTCCGCATAGCTTGAAAAACTTGATTTCACCTTCCGGCTCAATCAGTTTTTCTAAGCTTCCGGAATGACGTGTTTTTATTCCCGCGTCTCTTGCAGGAGAGGGGAAAAAAGAACTCTTCAACTGTTCATCCTTTCATCTTTTCAACTACTTTATATTGCACCACTCACTACTCACCGGGAATATTCGTGGTAAAATACAGTTATGTTCAGCATAGACTGTTTAAATACGAATGAGAATTATCAGCTTTTTAAAGACTTTGTAAAAGCGCGGATGTCGTTTGCTGTCACAGGGCTTGTGACAATTTTGAGAATGCTTCTTGTCAAAAAAACTCACGAAATCTCCAAGAAAAAAATTCTCTTTATAACCTCCACCGAACAAAATGCCCTGAAATACCAGAACGATTTTAAACGTGCCTTTGGCGTTGAGACAAGCCTTTTGCCGTTTCAAAATATTTCAATGTATGAAAGCATTGACGCAAATGTCTATGACTACGCTGAACAGGTTAAGATTTTAAGAGAAAAACCCGATATTGTAATTGCACCTGTTAAAACGCTGCTGGAGAAATTCCCGAAAGAGGAGTTTTACCAAAAAAACGCGCTGAAAATAAAGGTCGGGGATGAAATTGATTTAAAAAAACTTTCCGAACAGCTTGTGGCACTGGGGTACAAGCGCTCAACAATGGTTTCGGATATTGCGGAATTCAGCATAAGAGGGGATATTGCAGATGTTTTTTCACTCGACAAAAACCCCGTACGTATTGAACTCTGGGGCGATGAAGTTGTGGATTTACGCTACTTTGATAACGAAACCCAAAAATCCGTTGAAAAAATAAAAGAAGTTGAAATTCTTCCGGTATATAAGTTTCTATGTTCCCCCTCTTCCGCCTTACAAGCACATTCTCCCGCCATTGGGGAGAAGGATATAAGTCCGAAAGAAATCAAAGATTTCAACCATCCTGCAAAGGGAGTATCATCCGCTCCACTTGAGGGGGAGGATGTCCAAAGGACAGGAGGTGAGTGCCCAAAAGAAATCAAAGAACAGGTTGAAAATGAAGGGTATTTTGAAGGGATTGAGGTTTATCAGAATTATTTTAACCCTGAACTTGTCAGCGTTCTGGATTATTTTAAAGATTACACAGTAATCCTCGACGAGGCGCCGGAAGTTTATGCGAAATTTGAATTCATGGACGAGAACTTCACCAAACAGTATCAGGAGAATTTGAAACTCGGCTTGAATTACGAACTTGACGGCTTAAACCATTTAACATATCAGGAATTTATCCAGAAGCTTGCCTGTTTTGTCAAAATCGGGCTGAATAATTTTCTTGACGGGGAAATGGATGAAATTGTGGAATTCAACACCCAGCCGGTCAAGAATTTTGCGGCAAATCTCGATGAGATAGCAGCATTTATCAGTGAAAAAACTTCTTTTAACGGAGTTCAGACCTGTAATGATTATAAATCTTCCCTCGCCACTTGCGGGAGAGGGAGTGAGGGTGAGGGGTTCCATAAGAAATACCGTATAATCATTGCAACAGATTATCCTGAACGAGTGAGAGAAATCCTCTCGGAGCGGGAAGTTTTTGCGGATATTGATTACACGGAAAGCATTGCCTGCCACGGCGGAATTTTAGAGGACTTTGAAACCATTATCCTTACCGACCGCGAACTTTTCAACAAACGCTCAAAAGAGGTTACCTCGACAAAACGTTCCTATTACAAAGAAAAACCTGAATTTATCGAAAGCATTAATGATATAAAAGAGGGGGAATATGTAGTCCACAGTATCCACGGTGTCGGGATTTATAAAGGACTTACCCAGCAGGAAATCGACGGACAGCTTAAGGATTATCTTACAATTGAATACGCAAGCAAGGATAAACTTCACATTCCGGCAGAACAGATAAACCTTCTCTGCCGCTACAGAGGTTCCGGAAACATTAAACCTAAACTTTCCAGAATGGGCGGTAAGGATTGGGAAAATACAAAAGCCCGCGTTAAAAAAGAAGTTGAACAGGTTGCCTATGATTTATTACGGCTCTACGCAAGGCGTAAAATGCAAAAAGGTATTCAATTCCTGCCTGATACAACATGGCAGGTTGAGATGGAAGAAGCCTTTGAATACACGGAAACTCCTGACCAGATGAAGGCGATAGTCGATGTCAAGGCGGATATGGAAAGCGAAAATCCTATGGATAGGCTAATCTGCGGGGATGTCGGTTTCGGAAAAACAGAAGTTGCAATGAGGGCAATCTTTAAGGCTGTCACCTCGGGGAAACAGGTTGCAGTCGTTGTTCCGACAACAATTCTTGCGCTCCAGCATTTTCAAACAATGTCTGACCGCTTCAAGCCGTTCGGTGTTCACGTAGAACTTCTTTCCCGCTTCCGAACACAAAAGGAACAGAAAGAAACCGTCAAAAATCTTGCAACAGGCGCGTGTGACGTTGTTATAGGAACCCATAGGCTTCTTCAGGACGGAATTGTTTTTAAAGATTTAGGGCTTCTTGTGATAGATGAGGAACACCGCTTCGGCGTACGCCACAAGGAAAAATTAAAACAACTCCGCGAAAATATAGACATAATCACAATGTCTGCAACCCCTATCCCGAGAACGCTTTATATGTCTTTATCAGGCATAAAAGATATGTCCGTAATCAACACTCCGCCGAAAAACAGGCTTCCGATAAAAACATTCGTAGGCGTATGGAATGAAAATATGGTTAAAAACGCCATAGTCCATGAACTTGATAGAGAAGGGCAGGTTTTCTATCTCTATAACCGTGTTGAAACAATAGAAGAATTTAAAATGCAGCTGCAGCAGCTTGTGCCGAACGCCAGAATTGCCATAGGCCACGGTCAGATGGATGAGAAAGCACTTGAACAGGTAATTGTTGATTTTGCCAACCACGAATATGATGTACTTCTTGCAACGACGATTATTGAAAACGGTATCGACATTCCGAATGCCAATACAATGATAATCCACGATGCCGACCGCTTCGGTCTTGCACAACTTTACCAGTTAAGAGGACGGGTCGGGCGCTCGCAAAGACAAGCTTATTGCTACTGCTTCTACAAACGGCAGAAAGAAATGACCAAAGAAGCAGTCCAGAGATTAAAAGCAATAAAAGAATTCACAACCCTCGGAAGCGGCTATCAGATAGCCCTGCGTGACGTCGAAATCCGCGGAGTCGGAAATATTCTCGGCACAAAACAGCACGGGCATATGATTAACGTCGGGTTTGACACCTACTGCCAGTTATTAGAAGAAACCGTTCACGAAATTCAAGGGGAACACGTTGAAAAAGACGTCCAGACTATTGTCGATATTAATGTCACTGCCTTCATTCCTGACGACTGGGTCGGCTCCGCCGAACAAAAAATGATTGAATATAAACGACTCGCGGATGTAAAAAATGATGTTGAACTGGATTATATAACAGAAGAGTGGAAAGACCGCTTTGCCAAACCGCCAGAAAGCGTCGAAAATCTAATCAAATTAATCCGCATACGCCTTGCTGCAAGCGATGTGAAAATTGCCGCAATCCGCGAAACTTCCGAAAACATAAGAATTTATACTCCATACACCCAGCCTGAATGGAAAATTATTCAGCGGGAGCTCCCGTCGGAAATTCTAAGAAAAATTAAATTTACAATAGCTCCGCCGTCCTGTCAGGAAGGCAGTTCCATCTTACTTTTAAATAATTCATATATGAATTTTAATGAAGTATTTAACATTTTAATTGATTTGTTTTATTATATACATAAAATTAGTCACGAATATAAAAACTAACCAAAGAAAGAGAGAGTTTATGAAAGGAAAAAAATTACTTGCAACCGTTGCGTTATCTGCAATTTTATTTACAGGCTGCGGTATTAAATCAGCTCAAACTATTATTAAAGTAAACGGTGAAAATATTACCCAGGGCCAGTTTGACGAAAGTTTTAACAAATCCGCACAGGGCGGGATGATGGCTCAACTCGGGATTAATGTTAAAGACGGTAAAAATGGTTTTCTATATTATTTGATTAAAGATAAAGTTGTTAATGAACTTATTGTAAAAACACTTCTTGATCAGGAAGTTGAAAAACGCGGGATTGAAGTCTCCAGTGAAGACGTAGACAATGCCGTAAAAGAAATCATTGATAAAGTAGGTTCCAAAGAACAGCTTAATCAAATCCTTAAACAAAACGGCGTTTCAACTTCGCAGTTCAAAAAAGATTTGAAAGAAGAAGTTAAAATGAAAAAACTGGCTAAAGAACTTACAAACAGCAGTATTTCAGAAGCAGACGCGAAAAAATATTACAATGACAATATTAAACAATTCAAATATCCTGACAAAGTAAGAGCTTCACACATTCTTATCTCTGTAAATCCGCAGGAAATTGAAGAAATCATCACATCAGATAAAGCTAACGCAAATCTTTCAAAAGAAGAAGTACAGAAAAAAGTTAACGAAGAAATCGCAGCGAAAAAAGCAAAAGCAGAAAACCTTTTAGCACAGGTTAAAAAAGACCAAACACAGTTTGCAAAAATAGCGAAAGAAAATTCAGACGACACAACAACAGCAGTTAACGGCGGAGATTTAGGCTTCTTTGCCGCACAGGAGATGGTTCCGGAATTTTCAAAAGCAGCGTTTTCAATGAGACCTAATACTGTTTCAGGCCTTGTAAAAACACAGTTCGGATATCATATTATTATGGTAACCGATAGAATGGAAGCCGGCCAGCAGCCGTTTGAAAAAGTTAAAAATGATATAAAAAACTTCCTGGAAACTCAAAAACAGCTTGAAGCAATTGATAATCTCGTAGAATCTTTAAAGAAAAACGCAACTATTGAATACGTCAATAAAGAATACGATCCTGCAGAAATTCAAAAATCGCTTCAAAATGAGATAAAAGAAGGTGCAGAAAAAGCAAAAGCTATAAAAGAATCTGCGAAACCTGACAAACAATAAAAAATAAAAAATAAACATTTAAAAGAGGCTTGATGATATCATCAAGCCTCTTTTTTGAGGATTTATACCGCAGTTTACACCGTGTGTACAAATATTGTCTGCTGAATATCAAAATTTTTACGGAATGTAAAGATAAATGTAATCTCCTGTAATTCACTCAGTACAAGGCATTTCCTTTCTATAGAATTAATTGCCGGGCAATTTTTCAAAACAAAAAAACTTTACATATACATAACTCTATTTTTATTTTTATAAACACGGAAAGGAGATATATGGTATGAGTTTAAACGGAATTACTCCGGGAGATGACAAAAATCTTACAAAGAAGTCATTGAATTTGAACACTGATTTGCAATCAATGTTAGGCGGGAAGAAGATATCTATCTCATTCGGGAACGACTCTTTGAATGCTCAGGCATTACAATCCCTGAAAGGTTCACAATCAGATGATATAGCGACACTTTTGACTGCAAAAAGCGAATCATCAGCAGCAGTTCAAACTACAGCAAATACGCAACCGGCAAAAACATATGCAGCTGTATCGGAGATGGAAGCAGCTAGGTTTGAAGAAGAAATCAAGAAACCGCCTAGAGAAGAATACAGTACTGAACCTTTGACAGAAGATGAAATTTCTAATATTATGCAGTTATTTGGCAAAACGCGAGAACAAGTTCTTGCAGATCATGAAAAATCAATTAAACAGTATAAAGAATGGAATAAAAAGTTATCAGAAACAAAAGCCAGCAATGGAATGACATTACCTGAAGCAAAACGTGTTTATATGGAACTCTATCATAGATATATAAAACAATGTGGAGTCAGGGTACCACGCGTATGGTATTCCAAGGAGGCCCAAAGGGTTGGAAGTCCTGACGGATCTTATATAAGTGGCTTAGTATCTGATATCGACCCAAGTATGCTGGAATCTAAAATGAGCCCTGATGTAAGAAAACTGTTTGAAAAAGCCAAGGCAGCCATCGCAGAACTTGAACAAAATCCGGAATTGATGGAAATATATAAATATTCAAATACAGCTTTTTTAGAAAGAACATTTAGATCAGCCCATGTTGGCGAAGGTATGTATGTTGAAATGTGGCGTGATAAAGCTACAAGAGATGGAGCTAATCCGGAAGAGGGAATTATACGACAGCCCTGGATAACGTAATTCATATTTAAATAAAAAATAAAGCAGCCCGTAAGCCGTGTTCTGTTTTAGATAATCATCTGTCTGGTATTGTGATTACTCACAATCTCAAGCGATTTTTTAGAAGTGGGCGGACAGCCTTTA